>JANMHY010000667.1:0-2581 GCA_031375525.1 Burkholderiales bacterium | reverse complement strand
CCTGAACACGATGTACGACGACGGCCACCTGACAGACGGCGTGATGATCGAGTGGCTCACGTCGCACACCAACGTCGACTATCAGCCACGTGTCGGCGAGCGCGGCTACTCTGGGCTGAACCCGTATGCGCTCGGCTTTGCGATGTACACCGACATCAAGCGCATCTGCGACGCGCCGACCGCCGAAGACCGCGAGTGGTTCCCCGATATCGCCGGCAAGCCCTGGCTCGAAGTGCTCGACCATGCGATGCGTAACTTCAAGGACGAGAGCTTCGTCGGCCAGTACCTGAGCCCGAAGCTGATGCGCGAGCTGCGCCTGTTCACGATCACCGACGACGAGAACGACGACGAGCTGGAAGTCAGCGCGATCCACGACGACGCCGGCTACAAGCGCGTGCGCGAAGCGCTGTCACGCCAGTACGACCTGGGCTCGCGCGAGCCCAACATCCAGGTCTGGAACGTCAACGTGCGTGGCGACCGCGCCTTGACGCTGCGCCACACGCAGCACAACAGCCGCCCGCTCGACGATTCGGCGCGCGAGGTGCTGCGCCACGTGGCGCGGCTGTGGGGCTTTCCGGTGCACCTCGAATCCGTCGATGGCGACGGCGACATCACGCAGCGCTGGGCGGTGGAGCCGACGCCGGCCGAGTGAGTATCAACGCTGCTGCGCCACCGTCCAGTCGTACGGCGTGAAGCGCACAGCGTAGTCCAGCGGTAGCGACAGCCCAAGGGCGCGGTTGATGTAGTCGATGAGGCTCGCGCCATGCGCCGGCACGAAGTCTTCCGGGTAAAAGTTCAGCAGCTCGGAGAGCCAGATCTCGCGCGCTGCATCATCGACGCGCAGATTCTCCGGCTGCGCGAAGAACGCCCGTGTTTCGCGCGCCAGTTCGGCATCGAGCGTTGCGGCGCGGAACGGCTGGCGCGGCAGCGCCGGGCAGGCCAGCGCCGAGCAATTGAGCGCAAAGTGCACGCGCGGCTCGCCGATGGCGCGCGTGAATGGCCGGATGACATCGTTCTCGAAGGCGCGCAGCGACATCGCTTCGCCGCCGATGACCTGCTTGCGCCACACGAAAAAGCGCAGCTTGGCGACGAGGCCGGCGTGCGTTTCGGGCAAGCCGCTGTCGATGACGCCCGCCATCGACAGCGCGTTGTAGGCATTGATCATGTGCGCCAGCCGCGCCCGAGCACCGGCGAAGCTGTTGAGCGGCGTGTCGGCGACGTGGCGCAGCATGCGGTCGAGATCGCCGCGGTCGGCGGCGAGCGACTTGAAATCCACCGCGCCGCGGGCATCGACAAAGCGGTCGAGCACGCGCGCCCACGCTGCTTCGGCCTGCGCGGAGTTCGTCGGCGGCGCCACGGGGGGCGCAACCACGGTGGCGCAACCGGCCATTGCCGCGAGGAACAGCGCGATCAGAACGCGGCGCATCACCGCGCAGCCTCACGCTCGGACAGCGCCGCAGCGCGCGAGCGGCCCTTTAAGAACTTGATCGGGAACACCGCAACGTCATGCGCAACGCCGCGGCCCGCGAGCGGCTGCCATACGCCTTGCGACGTGGCGATCGGTTGCAGCAGGTAGTGGTCGCGGCGCGCGTTGTAGGCGCACATGCTGATCGGGCCGTGCTGCGTCATCACCATGAAGACGCAGGCGTCGATGCGCTCGCGGTCCAGCGCCTTGGCATCCATGAAGTTGTGGGTGAAGAAGGTCAGCTTGTGCACGCGGCCACGCGCGGCGAGCAGGTCGGCACGCAGGCGCCACGCGAGTGCAGCCATCCAGCGCAGCGCAGACAGCGCGAGCCGTGGCCGAGCCAGCGCGGCGCGCGCGAGCGACAACGCGCCGCGCCACGCCGTGCCGCGCTCGATCGCCAGGCCCGCCGTTTCGCGCATGAAGCGGGCGACGAAGGCCCTGTCGGCAAACGCATCGTGTGCGCGGCCGTGAGCGACCAGCATCACCGCGCTGCGATTGCACTGCGCATGGCCGGCCAGCAGCGCGTTGAAGGTCAGTGGCGTACCCGCGCCTTGCGACAGCAACTCGGCGATGCGCTCGTTGCTGATCGCGCCGTTGCGCGCACCCTGCACGCCGCGGCCGGTCTCGGCCTGCAACTGGAACGACGCGAAGTCCACGCCGTCGGCGTGCTCGACAAAGAAGCGCGCCAGCATCGGCACCTCGGCGACGTTGCCGGCATGCACCGTGGTGTTGAAGAACACATGCAGCGGCAGCCCGCGTGCGCGTTCGATGTATTCGCGGCGCAGCGTGTTCAGCTCGGCCTCGCTCGTGTAGCCGCTGCGCTGCTGCGTCGTATCGACATGAAAGGCCACGTCGGTCAGGCCGGCTCGTGCGAGATCGGACAGCAACTCGCGGCTGGCCTTGATGCCGTTGGTGAACAGTGCGGCGCGCAAGCCGCGTTCGCGCAGGCGGACCACGATCGCCAGCAGCTCGTCGTGCCGGCGCAGTGTCGGCTCGCCGCCCGACACCTGCACGTCGGTGCCGGGGCCGTAGTGGGCGTGGATCAGGTCGATGCGCCGCATGACCTCTTCGAGCGGCAGGTCGCGCACGGCTTCGGAGCTCTCGCTGAGGTAGCAC
>JANMHY010000655.1:0-1869 GCA_031375525.1 Burkholderiales bacterium | reverse complement strand
CGGTGGATCACCGCCAGCGGCACCAACGCGCCGTCGTGGCTTTGCACCAGCACCTCGCGCACTTCGAGCTCGGGCATGCCGGCGGGCAATGGGTTGCGGCGCAGGCCGGTGTCGGTGGTGCGGCCGTCGGCAGCAACAGCGAGCACGCGCGAGGGGCCGGTCCATTGGCTCGTCGCCAGCCACGGCTGGCGCTGCGACTGCGCGGCGTCGGCGACCATGAAGGTCGAGCCGGCGACCGCGGGCGCGGCGTCGTGGTCACCACCACGGCGGCGCAAGTCGTGGCGCACGACGCGCGTGTTGAAGCCTTGGCGCTGTTCGATGTACAGCGCATCGCGGCCGACGTGAAATTCTTCGAGCACGGCCTGCGCCGGTTCGGGCACGACGACGCGCGCGCCGGCAAGCACGGGTCTGGCGAGTGACAGTGCCAACACCTGGCCGCGCGGCGCGCCCTTGGGCGTGCGCAGGTACAACGTATCGCCCGACAAGCGCACCTGCACGATCTTGTCGGCGGCGGTGGCGATGGCGCGCCAGCCGATGCCCGCGCCGCGCTGCAGCGCCGCCAGCGGCGCGACGAACAGCTTGCCTTCGGGCAGCGTGGTGTCGGTCGTGCGCGCGATCATCCAGCGGCTGCCGGGGGCGAACATGACTTCGGCGACGTCGAGCCGGTCGAGCTTGAGCGCCTTGTTGACCAACGGGCCGAAGAGCGCGCGCGGCGCTGCCTTGGCACGTTCGCGGTCGAGCAGGAAGACGGTGCTGTCGAGAAAGGTTTCGGTGTCCGGCGCATTCGGCGGCAGTTCGCGGAAAGCGTTGAACGCGAGGTAGCGGCTGTCGGGCGTCCAATGCACGGCCGCCCAGTTGACACGTTCGATCGGCGCGCGCAACGCGCGACCGCTGGCGATGTCCTGCAGGTGCAGCGAGGCGTTCTCGGAGCCGCCGGCCGAGACGCCGACGGCCAGCGTGGCGCCATCCCACGACGGCGCGAACCAGTTGATCGCATGCGGCACGCTGCTGCCTCCGGCCAGCGCCTGCGGATCGAGCAGCAAGCGCGGCTGGCCTTGCAGGCCGATGCGCTGCATCAACTTGAACTGCGCCTGGCCGGCCTTGCGCTCGAGGTAGTAGAGGCGCTCGCCCGGCATGCGCACGATCTCCTGGACCGAGTCGCCCGAGGCCTTGGCCAACGCCTCGATGCGCTGCGCCATGACGACGCTGCCGTCGATGCGCGACAACTGCGCCGCGGCATGCGCACCCTGCGCCAGCAGCCACTGCTGCGTCGCCGGTGCCTTGACGTTTTCAAGGTTGCGAAACGGGTCGCTCACCGTCACGCCATGCAGCGTCTCGGTGACCGGCTCGCTCGGCGCCGGCGGCGGTGCAGCCGGTGCGGCCTGTGCGGAACAGCAGAGCGCCGCGGCGGCGATCCACAACAGGGTCCGAGTGGTGATCAACGTACTGCTCCCATTTCTAGCGGCCACCACTGACATCGAGAATCGCGCCCGTGGTGTAGCGCGCTTCGTTGGACAACAGCCAGACCACCGCCGCCGCGACTTCAGCGGCCGTGCCCGGCCGCTGCATCGGGATCATCGCCGTGCTCTGCTGCGCGCGGTCGGGCTGGCCGCCGGAGGCGTGGATGTCGGTGTCGATGATGCCCGGGCGCACCGCGTTGACGCGGATGCCCTCGGCCGCCACCTCACGTGCCAGGCCGACGGTGAATGTGTCGATCGCGCCTTTGCTGGCCGCGTAGTCCACGTACCAGCCGGGGCCACCGAGCTTGGCCGCCACCGACGACAGGTTGACGATCGCGCCGCCCTGCCCGTTGTGTTTCGTGCTCATGCGTTTGACCGCTTCGCGTGCGCACAGAAAGCTGCCGAAGAC
>JANMHY010000652.1:0-2886 GCA_031375525.1 Burkholderiales bacterium | reverse complement strand
TGAATACCAAGTCGCTGGCCAGATGCTCAAGGCGCGTTCGCGCGCTGGTCTCACGCAAGATGCTGTTGCGGAGCGCATGGGTACCACCAAGAGCGCAATCTCCCGTCTGGAGTCGGCTGGGAAGCACGCTCCGTCGCTGGCTACGCTCAAGCGCTACGCGAGCGCAGTTGGGTGCGAACTTCAGGTCAAGTTGGTTCGGCAAAAGGCAACGTGACGCCCAACCCTTCCATCGAGCGGATCTCCAACGGCCGAAGGCCAAAGCCTCCGATAAGGCGCTCAAATAGTGTCGGCGCCCGGCGCTACTTTCGCGGCGTGGTGAACGGATTCAGCACCTTCACCCCGAACGGCTTGAAGTCGCCGATGTTGCGCGTCACGACCGTGAGCTTGTTCAGCTTTGCCGTGGCAGCGATCATCGCGTCTTCGACCACGGTGTCGGATGCGCGGTGCATCAGCCGGGCCCACTCGCGAAACGCCGCCGCGTCCATCGGCAGGATATTGAATGAAGCCGCCACGAGTTCCAGCCACTGCTCGAGCTCGGCGGCCTTGGCTTCATCCTGCTGCCGCGTCAGCTCGATGCCGGCCTGAATCTCTCCGATCGTCACCGCCGAGATGTGCAGCTCCGCGTCGGCCGCCTCCTGGAGCCACTGCAAGACGGCACCGTGCGGCTTGGGTTTGCGCAGCTCGGAGACGACGTTCGTGTCCAGCAGGTACACCGCGCTCACCTCAGCGCGGTTGGAGCACGCCGACGTGCCCGACCTCGGACAGGAACCAGGGCCATGGTTTTTGCCTTGGGCCAAAGCAGCAGTTCCTTGAGCGAAGGCCGCGCCGACGCCTGCAACCGTTGCCACTCCTGCGCCGACACCAGAACCGCCGCCTCGGCGCCGCGCTTCGTCACCATCTGCGGGCCTTCGGTGAGGCACTTCTCCAGGAACTCGCTGAACCGGGCTTTGGCATCCTGCACGGGCCAAGATCTCATGGCAGTCTTTCGTGACTAGGTCGCTGACTAGTTTAACCTCGCCTGTTGGAAAGGTGCCCATCGAAGGCGCGCACCCCTTGAAGGAAAGCCCCAAGGTCACATATGGCGGCCACGGGTAGCATCCGCCCACCCGAAACCAAAGAGGTGTCATCCATGACTGTGACCCGTCGCGCTCTCGCCCTGATCGCCGCCCTCGGCGCTGCCCTCACGCTCTCCGGCTGCGGCTACAACCAATTCCAGACCCTCGACGAAACCGTCAAGGGCTCGTGGGCCGAGGTGCTGAACCAGTACCAGCGCCGCGCCGATCTGATTCCGAACATCGTTGCCACGGTCAAGGGCGAGGCCAACTTCGAGCAGGAAACGCTGACGAAAGTGGTCGAGGCGCGCGCCAAGGCGACGTCGATGCAGGTCACGCCGGAGACGATCAACAACCCGGAGGCGTTTGCCAAGTTCCAGCAGGCGCAGGGTGAGTTGTCGAGCGCACTGTCG
Source organism: Burkholderiales bacterium (assembly GCA_031375525.1). Taxonomy (GTDB): domain Bacteria; phylum Pseudomonadota; class Gammaproteobacteria; order Burkholderiales; family Burkholderiaceae_C; genus CADEEN01. The sequence goes on along the minus strand of JANMHY010000652.1, from coordinate 1,421 downwards.
CGCCTGCTCGTCGTCACCGAGAACTATCCGAACCTGAAGGCCAACCAGGGCTTCCAGGACCTGCGCGTGCAATTGGAAGGCACCGAGAACCGCATCACCGTCGCCCGCAACAAGTACATCAAGACGGTGGCCGACTACAACACGCTGGCGCGCCAGTTCCCGACCAACCTGACAGCGATGATCTTTGGCTACGCGGTCAAGCCGAGCTTCACGGTGGCCAACGAAGCGCAGATCTCGACGCCGCCCGCGGTGAGCTTCGAGAAGCCAGCCTCCAAGTAGAACGACATGCGCATGTTGCGGCAGCTCGCGCTGCTGCTGCTTCTCGCGGCCACGGCGCTCGGCGCCGCGGCCCAGCCGCTGGTCGCGGTGCCGCCGCTGTCGGAGCGCGTCGTCGATTTGACCGGCACGCTGACCGCCGTCGAGTCGCAGAACCTGATCGCCAAGCTCGCGGCGTTCGAAGCCGAGGCCGGGCCGCAGATCGTCGTGCTGATGGTGCCGACGACGCAGCCCGAAGACATCGCCTCGTTTGCGCAGCGCGTCGGCGAGACGTGGAAGATCGGGCGGCGCGAGGTCGGCGACGGCCTGCTCGTCGTCGTCGCCAAGAACGATCGCAAGCTGTGGATTGCGCCGGCCAAGGCGCTCGAAGGCGCCGTGCCGGATCTGGCGGCACGCAAGATCGTCGCCGAGACCATCAGCCCGCGCTTCAAGACGGGCGACTTTGCCGGCGGCATCGATGCCGGTGTCGATGCGCTGATCTCGCGCATCAAGGGCGAGAACCTGCCGGCGCCGACGGCGCGTGACCGTTCGCGCGGCGGTGGCGACTTCGGCTTCGCGCCGCTCGAACTGCTGCTGTTCGCTTTCGTCGCGCTGCCGATCCTGGCCACCGTGCTGCGCGGCATGTTCGGCCGCGGCGTTGGCTCGCTGGCCGCCGGTGCGGCCGGCGGCGGCATCGCCTGGTTCGTCACGCAGAGCCTGCTCTTCGCCGGCATCGGCGGCGTCATCGGCTTCGGGCTGGCGCTGCTCGGCGGCCTGGGCTCGCGCTTCGCCCGCACCAGCAGCCGCAACCATGGCGGCTGGGTCGGCGGCGGCGGTTGGACCGGCGGCATGGGCGGCGGCGGCTTCGGTGGCGGGGGTGGCGGTGGCTTCAGCTCCGGCGGCGGTGGCGACTTCGGCGGCGGCGGCGCAGGGGGAGACTGGTGATGTCGTCACGCCTGATGCGCATCCTGAAGCACCGCTCGTACGACGAAGCCGATGTGCGCCGCGTCCTCGACAACAGCGCGTTGAAGCGCCTCGAAGCCCGCGTGCACGAGAGCGAGAAAAAGCACAGCGGCGAGATCCGCCTGTGCATCGAGGCCGGCCTGCCGACCTCCTACCTCTGGAAGCGCCTGTCGGTGCGCGACCGCGCGATCGCCATGTTCGGC
>JANMHY010000634.1:0-6346 GCA_031375525.1 Burkholderiales bacterium | reverse complement strand
GGCGCCGGCGCAACCGGTGCCGGCGCCGCGGTGGCCTGCGCGCCGACAGCCGCGGCCGGCGGGCTGGGCACTGGCGAGGCCGAGGGGGCAGCTGGAAGCACGGCTGGGGCGAGGGGCGCGGTGTTGCTGCACGCCAGCAAGGACGCGGCCAAGACCGCGAGCGGAAAGGCCAGACGTTGCGAAAGTATGTTCAGCATGGCAACCCCAAGGTTCGTGCGAGATGGGCCTCAGCGGCGGGCATAGGCGGGGTCGGGCAGCGGCGTCGTGCAGCCGAAGAATTCCTGCATCAAGGCGGCCAGCGACGCATCGGCCTGCACGCGCTGCAGGGCCCGGTCGCGCGCCTTCAGTGCGTTCGGCATGGTCGCGTTGATCGCCACGTCGGGCGAGCCGCCGCAGACATGGGCCCTCTTCTCGCCGGCCCCACCTTGCACCACGATGCCCCCCGGGTTCGAGTCCCAATCGAAGCCACCCTTGAAAGCCGCATGGCAGGTGCGGCACGCGCTGCCGACCACGTCGCGGTACAGCCGAGCTGCTCCGGGCCGCGTCACATCCAGCGCCAGCCATGCCGAGGGCACGTAGCCTTCGTCGAGTGTCGGGCTGTCGTTCAGGTACCAGCCGGCGTAGAGGTTGCGAATCGCGCTCTGCGGCGCATCGCGTTCGGTTTCGAGAACCAGTTTGTTCAGCTCCTTGAACGCGGCCTGCTGATCGTTCTTGCGCAAACCGTTGGCCGTCGAGAAGTAGTAGTTGGCGGTGTCGAAGGTCAGGAACGCCGCACCCAGGTAGGGCGACGGAGTGCCGCCGGGGCTGTCGGGGAACTTGCCGCTGTAGTGCGTGCCACCATGGCAGCCAACGCAGGTGCCCGGTAGAAACTTCTCGCCGCGGCCATCGAGGTTGACCGAGGGCCGCAGCGCGCCGTCCGGGCCGAAGGTCAGGAACTTGGTGAAGGGTTTGTTGCCGTTGACGCCCTGGGTGACGGACCATTCCATCGCCACGCAAGCTACCTCTCGCTCTCCGCCGAGGCCGATGGCGATGACATCGTTGATTTCGCGTTGACTCGTCCCTTCCGGACCTGGGTTGTTGCAGACGTAGAAGGCAACACTGCCCGACGGAGACTGTGTCGCCGTCATCCGCCGGACCAGATTCAAGTCCATCAGATTGATATACGTCGCCTTGACTTCGGTGTTGGTGGTCGCATAGGGCTGAAGCTGGTGTTTGCGTTTCCAGTCGTCGAGCGCGATCGCACCGACCATGTTGCCCTGGGCATCGCAGTCTTCCACGGCGCCGAACGACTTGTAGTACAGGCAGGTGCCCATTCGCGTGTCCTTGCCCTTGAACGCCAGGAAGTGATCGGGTCCCGGCAGGCTGTTCGACGACACGTTGGCCTCGGCTTCGACCATACGCCCACGCACGTTGCCTTCGGGTCCGTTGGCGACCATCTTGACGATGCGCGGGCGCGTATTGCTGAGCGGGATCGACAACTCGATGGGCGCGCCAGTGAAGCCCGAGGCGCTGACGATAGCCGCTTCCCGCGTCAGCGACTCGCACTGCACTTTCAGTTTGAGCGCCGCATCCACCAGCACCGGCGCGTCGATTGCATAGTCGCCGAAGCGGTTGATCTCCACCGGCGGCGTGAGCGCCGCTCCCGCGGCATCGATGACCTGTACCGTCCCGGCGGAGCGGATGCCGGCAAAGTTGTTGCGCGTGCCGCAGACGCCGCCATCGGCGAAGGCAATGTGGCCATGCAAGCGCAGGTTGCTGCCGGCGGGAATTGCATTGTCCAGTGGCACGGCGACGGTGCGCGCGACCGTGGCCTGCGGCGTGAAGGTCTCGCCGCAATCCGTCAGCACGTCGCGCCGGCTTGTAGCGCAGAAAACCTTCAACGGCGCGCCAAGTGACAACTGGGGCAACTGGACCTCGCCCGATTCGTCGGACTCGCCGGCGAACACTGTCGCGCCGGCCGCGGTGCGCATCTCGACCCGCACTGATGCGGCGTACACGCGGCGCAATACCGGGGCCCCACCCGCCTCGGGAATGAATAGGCGCTCCGTGAGGAAAAACCTCAAACGCCCATTGCCGCCGTCGAAACCGCTGAACACGGGCTCGGCGCGCGTGACGGCGGTCCGGCTCGGCACTGGCTCATCCAGGGCGTCGGACGACACGGCGTACTGCTGTTCCACATACCCGCCTTTGCCGTCGGAGACCGTGACATAGGCAAAGTGCAGCCCCGGTCCCGCCGGCATCGTCCACACGGTCTCGCGCGAGTTGCGGTTTTCGATCGAGCCTGCCGTGACGCGCCACTGATAGCTCAGCGCGTCGCCATCGGCGTCGCTCGCTTCGATGCTCAGGTAGGTCTTGTCGCTGCCGCTCTCGCGTTCGCTGCCGGTGCCACCGCCACCGCCGCAGGCCGCCAGCGTTAGACCAAAGAAGATCGATGCAACTTGCGCCCGCCAGCGAGTTGACTGCCGCGAAAAAGTGCCATCCATACAGCCAAGCCTCCAAAACCCCGGTCAACCGTCCCGAACCTCGCCACTATTTTTGAATAGGCAAGCCGCCGCTCCCAAGAATCCTGCGTCTTCTTTTGAGCCGGTGCATCCCAATGTTTGCGGATGCACCCCATGCCGTCAACTGAATGTAGGGGGCGGTACTGACCCTAGCTTGCGGTTGCTAGCGGCATCCCAGCGCATTCGCGCGTTCAATGAGTTCGGCGCTGGTTTCCCCCAGCGATTGCCTCTGAAGGATGCGCTGGCATTCGGCGCGGTTGTCGGCTGAGCCGGCCCGTGGTTGGGGAGGTGAAGCGGCCGGGTCTTTGCGTGGGCGATCAATCGGAGTGCTGCCCCCGACACCGGTCTTGCGGTCATCAGCTGCAAGCTCGAAGGCAAGGTCGGTGGCGCCAATGTTGTCGCTGCAGCTCTGCGCACCTGCCGGGCACACGGGCGCGCCCCAGAACGGCGCAGCCGCTGCGGCCGCGCCATCGGCGAAGGCATAGGCGTACTCCGTGCCGCGCAGTTGCCAACCGGTGGCACGCGCGCGCTGCTGGCGCGACACGATGACCAACAGCCGCCATGACGAGGGCAGCGGCGGCGCTGAGGCCCACGCCGGCAAAGTGATCTTGATCGGCACTCGGGCTTGAATGGGAGCCTGATCGTCGGGCCGCTGCGGATGCAGATACGCCACTTCCGGCGCGCCCGCGCGGTATCCGAAGACCTGCAAGTACCCTGCCTCGCTGGCCTGCACCGTGACCTGGAGCTTGTCGCGCCAGGCCGTCAGCGTCGTCGAGTCGGTGCGCGCGGCGATCTGGATGGCGCCATCATTGGCCGCCAAAGCGGACGCAAAGGCTTCCGCGGGCGACCTTGGCGGCTGTGCCTTATGCACCGTGGCATCGGGCGCTGTCGGGGATGCTGCGGGTTCGGGAGTACTACTCGTCTTCTCCGCCACTGGCTGCGGCTCAGCCGGCTTGACCGGTGGACTCTTCAATGCCCACCACGCAGCAAGCGTCAACGCAATAGCGGCAACGGACACAACGCCGATCAATGCAACGCGGCGGCTTGCATTCGGCGCGGCGGCGTGCCGGGACGCAGGTGTTGCTTCGACTGAGTGTGTTTGCGTCGCCACTGCTTCCGCGGCAGTTCGTCGCGGCTTCACAGCCGGAGCTTGCGGCTGAAGCGGTGGCGCCCGTGGCCGGATGACAGTGGCCTCGGGATCGACCCAGCGGGCGTCTGCGGCCTCGACGCTCGGCAACGCCGCCCCCAACCCAAGCTCCTGCCTGAAAGCGTCGATGGTCTGCGTGCGGCGCTCCGGCAACACGGTCAAGGCGTGGTCGATCGCGCGCAGAAACTGTGGGCCGTAGCGGCCGGCCGCGCATTCGAGCAGCGGCACATAGGTGTCGTTGAGCATGCGGCCCACCGAGGCCGGCGGCGTCCTGCCGGTGATGGCCCAATAGACAACAGCCGCGAGCGCATAGACATCGGTCCACGGGCCTTGCTTCATGCCCGGCAGCTCGGCGTACTGCTCCACCGGCGCGTATCCAGGCTTGAGGATGACGGTCAAGGCCTGCGTCATGTCGCCGATGACGCGCCGCGCCGAAGTCGAGCAGCAGCGGCTTGCTGCTGCCGGCCAGCAGGATCACGTTGTCGGGCGCGATGTCGCGGTGGTAGCAGCGTTCGGCGTGGATGACGTTCAAGGCCTCGGTCAGCGGCGCGAGCAGGCCGAGCAGCCAGGCTTCATCGGGTGGCGCGGGCAATGCGCGCACGGTGTCCTTGACCGTCATGCCCTCGTAGAACGGCATCACCATGTAGGCGGTGCCGTTGGCCTCCCAGAACCGGTACACCTTGACCAGCGCCGGGTGGTCGAACCGAGCCAGCAGCTTGGCCTCGTTGATGAAGCTCTTCAGGCCGGCGTCGAAGGTCTCGCGATGGCGCTCGGATCGTGCGCCTACCTCGGTGGGCCCGGAGCGCGCGGTGATCGACGACGGCATGTACTCCTTGAGCGCCACGTTGCGATCGAGGGAGTGGTCCCAGGCGAGATAGACGATGCTGAAGCCGCCCTCGCCGATCTCCTTCGTCAGTTCGAACTCGCCCAGGCGCGTGCCCAGCGGCAATGAATGGTTGCCGGCCCCACGACCGGCTGCGGCGTGCGCCGGCCCCGGAATCGTGACGGGCGTGTGAGCGGCGCCCGAACTGAAAGGCACCGTGCGAGCTTGATGGACCGTGCGGTCGTCGTCATCCTGCGGCGGGCTCATGCACAGGCATCTTATGCGCGGGCGCGTTCGTCCGGGGAACGGGCAGTCTGGTCCGTCCCCAATCCGGAGCGTGACAGGGGCCCGGATCATGGCCATCATCGGACGCCAAGATTGGCGTCCTGCCCGCTGGAGTTGCAAAACATGGCGACGAAAGACGAACCCCGGCATAACAGCATCAGGTCCTTCGTCGACCCAAAGGTCCAGACCATTCCGGTCACGGACGGCATCATCAAAGAGATCTACACCTCGTTCCCGCAGTCGGCCAAGGTGATCTCGGGATATCTTTCCGAGGAGCAGCTTTACTGGAAGGTGAACTACCACTGGGAGGTGTTGCTTGAAGCGGTCAACCACTGCGCCGGGCTCGACATCGGTGCACCGCTGAAGAAGCGACTGGCCGCAATTCGCAAGTCGCTCGAGTCCAACGTCCCCAGTCCGAAGACCGGCTACCGTAAATCCACGACGCCGGGCCAGCCGAAGGACAAATCCTCTCATGCTGTCATCCTGGAACGCCACGCGTTGGTGCGGACCGGCAAGCTGGAGCTCAAGGCTGTGGTCGAGGCGGGTGCCATCCTCAAGAAGAGCACGCGAGACCCGAAGGCGCTGATGCTGGCCTGGGCGCCGGTTGCCACACCTGCAAAGGGCAAACACTCGACGGGCTATGCGCTCGATATCAAGGGCAACAATGCGGACGTTGAATCGGTGGCCAGGCGTCTAGGGGCGACTTTGGTCTTCAATGAAGGCAGCCACGTCCACTGCGAGTGGAAGAATGGCGTCGACGACCGGTCCCAGGGCGGCCGAGACTCCGTGCGCTCGGCGCAGCGCGCCGTTCGCATGAACATCGACAACCGCATCACCGTGGAGCGCCACTGCCTGCTTCGAACCGCTTAATATGAGTCGGATTTCCCGCGGGGCACGCTCAGTCCACCCAGACCGGCGCAGTGTTGCTGAGCGGCAGCATCTGGCGCGCGCCGCTGGCGAAGTCATAGACGGTGGCGACGGCCGGCAGGCGGACTGGCGCTACAAGGAGTCTGGCCTGGTGCCAGTGCAGGCGAAGTTCGTTCGCGCTCGCAGCGTGCAGAATCTTCCCGGTTGCCGTCGAGCCCACCGGTCCGACAACGTGCCAGCCATCGCCCAGTGCGACGCCGAACACAATCTGGCCGTTACTGCCCGGCAGCACGCGCCACTCCTCGGCGTCATTGGCTTGCATGCCAGCCGGCGCAGTGGCGGTCTGGTCACAAAGCCGCACGCAGGATGCGTCGTCGTCGGCACGGCGCGCTGAGCGCCCGCGCTCGCGGCGCAGGTCATCGAACACAGCTGGACCGAGACTTCCATCGCTGCCCCACGAGGTGTCCCGGGCTTCGCGTATTCGCCAGCGGCCTTCGGTCAGCGTCCACAGCACCGCGACATACGGCGACGAATCCGGCGGCTGCAGCTTGATCCGCTTGCGCTCTGCGGGCGTGGCTTCGCGCATTTCCAGCACCTGCAACTGGCCGCTTGCAGCGTCAAGCCAAGCCGCATACATGATGCCCCCAAGCACCGGCAAATCGGCGAGCCGTTGCCGCGGACGGTCTGGTTGTCGCCAGCTGACGCGCCAGACGCCGTCGTTTG
>JANMHY010000611.1:0-3296 GCA_031375525.1 Burkholderiales bacterium | reverse complement strand
GCCAGCGCCGCGCTGGCCAAGGCGACGCCGCGAACCACCTATGCGCCACCCGCGCCGGCGCCGATGATGTCGGTACGCGAACCCGAGCCGCCGTCGTGGTTCGATGAGGCGCCGGTGGAGGAAGCCTTCGAGGTGCCGCCTGCCGCCAAGCCGGCGCCGGCGCCGACGGCCGCGCCGCTCGAACCCACGGCGCTCGGCGAGCGCTGGGTCACGCTCGTCGCCATGCTCAACCAGCGCCAGTCGATCAGCGCACTCGTTCGCGAGCTGGCGATGCAGGCCCAGTTGGTCGAGCAGCGCGACGGCGCTCAGCCGCTGTGGCGCTTGCGGGTCGAGCGCGAATCCTTGCGCGCAACGGCACTTGTCGAGAAGCTGCGCACTGCGCTCGCCGAGGCCCTCGGCATCGCACCCCTGCAACTCGCGGTCGAGGCCGGTGCGGTGACCGACAGCCCCGCCAAGCGCGAGACCGCCGAGCGCGAGCGCCGCCAGCGCGAAGCCGAAGCCATCATTCACAACGACCCGCTGGTCAAAGAGATGCTCGCCCAGTTTTCGTCGGCGCGCATCGTCCCCGGATCCATAAAGCCCAGGAGCCCCACCCCATGATGAAGCAACAACTGGCCGGCCTGATGAAGCAGGCCCAGCAGATGCAGGACAACATGAAGCGCGCGCAGGACGAGCTGGCGCAAATGGAAGTCGAAGGCGTCTCCGGCGCCGGCCTGGTCAAGGTCGTGATGACGTGCAAGCACGACGTCAAGCGCATCACGATCGATCCGAGCTTGTTGGCCGATGACAAGGACATGCTCGAAGACTTGGTCGCTGCTGCGTTCAACGACGGCGTGCGCCGCGCCGAAGAGGTGAGCACGGAGAAGATGGGCAAGCTCACCGCCGGTATGCCGCTGCCGCCGGGAATGAAGTTCCCGTTCTGATCACGTGTCGGAGCCCAGCCTCTCCGCGCTAATCGAAGCCCTGCGCCGCTTGCCCGGCGTCGGCATCAAATCAGCGCAGCGCATGGCCTTTCATTTACTGCAGCACGACCGTGACGGCGCGTTGAAACTCGCCAACGCACTCAGCGGAGCGGTCGCCCATGTGCACCACTGCGAGCGCTGCCACACCTTCAGCGAGCAAGCGCTGTGCAACGTCTGCGCCGACACGCAGCGCGACGCCAGCAAGCTCGCCGTCGTCGAAACGCCGGCCGACCAGGCGGCGCTCGAGCGCACCGGCAGCTACCGCGGCTACTACTTTGTGCTGATGGGACGGCTGTCGCCGATCGACGGCGTCGGCGTGCGCGACATCGGCGTCGCCGAGCTGCTCGAACGCGCCGCCGATCCGGCTGTGCAGGAGGTCATCCTGGCTCTCGGCTTCTCGGCCGAAGGCGAGGCCACCGCGCATGCGCTGGCGCAGGCGCTGCGAGCCCGCGGCAAGACGGTGACGCGCCTGGCGCGCGGCGTGCCGGTGGGCAGCGAGCTCGAGTACGTCGATCTGTCGACGATCGCCCATGCGATGAGCGATCGGCGCTGAACCGGTGACGCGCGGGGCTCAGCTACCCGGCGGCCATGTGGAGACGGTGTTGTACTTGATCACCCGGAACCTCGACATGTCGATCTTGTCGCGCAGCTCGTAGGTGTCGAGCACGCCGGAACTCCAGTAGGCGCGGGCGTCGGGGGAGTTGTCGGCATACATCGACAGCGCTCCCGAATAGTCGCCGACGTAGGCGCCGTACTGTTGCAGCGCGCGCATGATCGTCACGCCCGCCGGCGACAGCCCGAGCTGGGTGACGTCGATGCTCGGGTCGAACTGGATGCGCCCACCGCAAGGAATGCCGTAGTCCGCGCCGATGTTGCTATTGGTGCTGGCCGGCGACATGAAGCGGTTGCGGCGCAAGGCCGGGTACGCGAAGACGAGGGCATGGTCGATGCGGCCCGCTCGGATCTCGTCGGCCCGGATCAGGCCAGCCACCAGCGGGTAGCCGCACGCCCTCGCGCCGTGCGCGGCAAACCAGGGGTTGGCCGTCGTCGCCGGGGGACGCACGCCGCTGCCGGTGAGATCGCTCGTCGCACACAGGTCGGCATACCAGGCGCCGGCGCGCGAGCGGTTGAAGTTCATGTTGAAGCAGCCGTACTCCTTGGTGCGATCGGCGCTGAGCACCGCCATGTGCGCGTCGGACGAATCATCCGGCGTGGCGCCGGGCGGGATCGGCATCGACCCCACCGCGCCGGGCCCGCCTGCGCCCCAGCCTTCGCCGCCGAGGCCGACAGCGACGCTTTGCAGCGGCGTGCTGGTGCTTGCTTGATACAGCGGAATCGAGAAGCGGGCGATGTTCACGTCGAGGTGCTCGCCGTAGGGGGAACTGTTGCGAAAGGCGTTGACGAGTGCGGCGCTGTCGGCCTCGAGCGCGGGGCTGGCGGAGATCGGCGTGTTCCACGGGCTCGATGCGTTGAAGGGCCGCCAGACGCCGCTCGGCGGCGAAGGCGAGGGCGCCGGTGTGCCGCCGGCAACGACGGTGACATCGCGCACCATCGAGTCCCAGCCGTAGCCGGGGTAGCGCGTGGCGTACTCGACGCGGTAGGTTGCCGCCGTGCTGTAGCGGTGCTGGGTCAGCGTCGTCGGCGTGCTCGCGTTCCAGCCGCCGCTGATGGCCGAGGCGGTGCCGTCACCCCAGTAAATCACGCCCGCGTCGGCGCCGCTGGTCGCCGGCACGACCGTCAACACGCTGCTCGTGTTGATCGTGAACGGCGCCGCCAGCGCGCTGCCGCCGACGAAGAAGTTGAAGGCCCTGCTCGGGCCTGCGACCGGTGGCGTTGGTGATGGCGTGGAGGTGCCGCCGCTGGCCACCGTGACGCGCAGAAAGCGCGCGTCCCAGCCTTGGCTCGGGTCACGGGTGGCGTACTCGATCTCGTAGCTGCCTGCCGTGGCGTAGCGGTGTTGGGTCAGCGTCGCCGGCGTGCCGGCGTTCCAGCCCCCGACGATCGCCGAGGCGCTGCCGTCACCCCAATAGACGACGCTCGTCAACGCGCCCGACGCATCGGGCAACAGGCGCAACTCGTCGCCGACGTTGATCGTGACCGGCGGATTGAGCCGAAGACCGCCGAGCAGCAGCGTGAAGTCGCGCAGGGTCCCGCTGCCGTTGCCCACCGGCGCCAAGCCGAGTGCAGTCTCCCGCAGCGATGGCCTGTCGGCCGCAATGGCCGCATTGGCCGCGTCTGCATCGGCGCCACCACCACCGCCGCAAGCCACCAGAACAGAGCAGGTCACGGACGCTGCAAGACTGAAAAATTTGACACGCCAACCTTGCATCGCCG
>JANMHY010000585.1:0-1957 GCA_031375525.1 Burkholderiales bacterium | reverse complement strand
GGGCGGCGGCGGCCGTGATAGTCGCGCAGGTATTTGCTCTCCGGCACCAGGCGCACGCCGATGCCGGTTTCACTTTCGAGGATGAAGACGCGCCCCAGGTTCTCGTCGCGGTAGATGATGCCGACGTGGCTCCACACCGATTGGGTGAAGCCCTGGATGAACTTCGAGAAAACGTACGAGCCCGAGCAGAACGCGAGGTCGCCCGAGCGCAGTTCGGCGCGCACCTCTTCGTAGCGGCGCACCGGCAACGCGGCGATCTCTTTTTTCTTCAACGGGTCGGCCATGATGGGCAGAGACTGTAGCGGTACACTGTTCCCCGCCAGGAGAGAGCGGACCTCGATTAATGGTCGAGGTCGGCCGCCGACGGCGCAGAGGTTGCGTAAAAGGCGACCTCGAACGCTCAGGCAAAAGGACTGGCAAGCATCGCTCGAAAGAGTGGTGACACCTCACTGGAGAGAGGCTGCATGCAAGTGCAGTCCACCGAAGGGGCAAGCGTTGCGGGTGCAAAAGACTCGCAGCGTCAATCTCTCAGGTAAAGCGGACAGCGGGGGCAGATTGGTTCCACCGACGTAGAGTCGGTGGTGTCGACAGCCCTTGTTCGGAGACCGCCGCACCATGACCCCTCCCCTCTTGCGCACACCGCTCTACGAGCTGCACGTCGAACTCGGCGCGAAGATGGTGCCTTTTGCCGGCTACGAGATGCCGGTCAATTACCCCGGCGGCATCATCGCCGAGCACCGGCACTGCCGCGAGCAGGCAGCGCTGTTCGATGTGTCGCACATGGGGCAGTTGCGCCTGGTCGGCAGCGACGCTGCCGCGGCACTCGAAACGCTGGTGCCGGTGGATGTGATCGACCTCGCGGTCGGCAAACAGCGCTATGCCCTCTTCACCAACGCCGCCGGCGGCATCCTCGACGATCTGATGATCGCGCGCCGGCCCGACGATCTCTTTGTCGTCGTCAACGCGGCGTGCAAGGACGCCGACATCAAGCACCTGATGACGCACATCGGTCACCGCTGCCAGGTGATCCCGCTGCCCGAGCGCGCACTGCTGGCGCTGCAAGGCCAGCATGCGGTGCAGGCGCTGCAACGGCTCGCTCCCGGCGTCGAAAAACTCACCTTCATGACTGGCGGCACATTCACGCTCGTCGGCGCCGAGTGCTTCGTCACCCGCTCCGGCTACACCGGCGAAGACGGCTTCGAGATTTCGGTGCCGGCCGACGCCGCCGTGAAGCTCGCCAAAGAGTTGCTCGCACAACCGGAAGTCAAACCCGCCGGCCTCGGCGCGCGCGACACGCTGCGCCTGGAAGCCGGTTTGTGCCTGTACGGACACGACATCAACGAGACGACGACTCCCGTCGAGGCGGGCCTGACCTGGTCGATCCAGAAAGTGCGCCGCCCCGGCGGTGCGCGCGCCGGCCACTACCCGGGCGCCGACAAGATCGGCGGCCAGTTGACGAGTGGTGTGCAGATCAAGCGCGTCGGGCTTCTCGGCCTCGAACGCATTCCGGTGCGCGAAGGTGCTGTGATCGTCGATGCCAAAGGTCACAAGCTCGGTCATGTCACCAGCGGCACTTTGGCGCCGACGGTGAATCAACCGATCGCGATGGCGTACCTGGCGGCGAACCACGCGATTGCGAATCACGAGGTTTACGCCGAAGTGCGTGGCAAGCGTCAACCCATGCGCGTCACTTCGATGCCCTTCGTCCCCCCAGGCTACTTCCGCGGCTGACTCAACAGGAGATCCGACCCATGACGACCATGTTCACCCCCGACCACGAGTGGATCAACATCGAAGATCACGAAGCCGCCGTTGTCGGTATCACGTTGCATGCGCAGGAGGCGCTCGGCGACGTGGTGTTCGTCGATCTGCCCGAGGTCGGCAAGACCTACAAGCGCGGCGACGTCGTCGGCGTCGTTGAATCCGTGAAGGCTGCGGCCGACCTCTACATGCCGGC
>JANMHY010000562.1:0-9160 GCA_031375525.1 Burkholderiales bacterium | reverse complement strand
CGCGACGCCGTGGCCGGATCATCATTGCGCGTGGACAGCGCGCGCGCCGCCACAAAACCGCCGATGCCCAGCGGCGAGACCGTGCTCTCGGCGCCGCCGAGCAGATGGCCGGTCATCGACTTGGTGGAGTTGACAACCATCTTCTTCGCGTGGTCGCCGAAGGCCAACTTGATCGCGTTGGTTTCGTTGAGATCGCCGAGCGGCGTGCTGGTGCCATGCGCATTGAGGTACTGCACCGCGTCGGCGTTGATGCCGGCATTGCGCAGTGCCGCTTTCATCGACCGCTTGGGGCCATCGACATTGGGCGCGGTCATGTGGTGCGCGTCGGCGCCCATGCCGAAGCCGGCCAGCTCGGCGTAGATCTTCGCGCCGCGCTTCTTGGCGTGTTCGATCTCTTCGAGCACCACCACGCCGGCGCCTTCGCCGAGCACGAAGCCGTCACGGTCTTTGTCCCACGGCCGCGATGCGGTGGCCGGATCGTCGTTGCGCGTGGACAGCGCGCGCGCCGCCGCAAAACCGCCGATGCCCAGCGGCGAGACCGTGCTCTCGGCGCCGCCGGCCACCATCACATCCGCGTCGCCGTACTCGATCATGCGTCCCGCTTCGCCGATGCAATGCAGGCCGGTCGTGCAGGCGGTGACGATGGCGAGGTTCGGACCTTTGAAGCCGTAGAAGATCGAGACATGACCCGAAATCATGTTGATGATCGACGCCGGCACGAAGAACGGCGAGATGCGCCGCGGGCCGCGCGTTCGGTACTCCTCGTGCGTCTGCTCGATCATCGGCAAGCCGCCGATGCCTGAGCCGACCATCACGCCGATGCGCTCGGCCTGGTCTTCGGTGAGATCATCACCCGTCGTCAGGCCCGCATCGCGCACCGCCTGGATCGACGCCGCCATCCCGTAATGGATGAAGGTATCCATGTGGCGCGCGTCTTTGGCCGGGAAATAATCTTCGACGTTGAAGCCCTTGACCTCACCGGCAAAGCGGCACGACAACGCCGACGCGTCGAACTTCGTCACGTTGGCAATGCCCGTCTTGCCGGCGACCAGGTTGCCCCAGCCTTCGGTGACGCTGTTGCCCACCGGGCTGATCAGCCCGAGGCCGGTGACGACGACGCGGCGACGAGTCATTCAGCTCATGCAGCTTTCTGGTGGCTCTTCGCGTAGTCGATCGCCAACTGCACGGTCGTGATCTTCTCGGCCTCTTCATCCGGGATCTCGATGCCGAACTCATCCTCGAGGGCCATCACCAACTCCACCGTGTCCAGGGAATCGGCGCCGAGGTCGGCGACGAACGCTTTTTCGTTCGACACATCGGCCTCGGGCACGCCGAGTTGCTCGGCAACGATTTTCTTCACACGGGCTTCGATATCGCTCATTGACTCCTCCAGGAGTAGGGAAACGCAAAACGGCCCGAATTCTACGTTGCGCAGCAGGCGAGCCTGCGGCGCCGCGCACCGGTCGGGCTCAACCGGTTTTCAGTTCATGAACATGCCGCCGTTGACATGCAGCTCGGCGCCGGTGATGTAGCCGGCCTCTGCGGAGGCGAGAAACGCCACCGTCGCGGCGATCTCTTCGGGCGTGCCCAGGCGGCCGAGCGGAATCTGCTGCATCAATGCTGCTTTCTGTGCATCGGCCAAGCCTGCGGTCATGTCGGTGGCGATGAAGCCCGGGGCCACGCAGTTGACGGTGATGTTGCGGCTGCCGAGCTCTCTCGCAAGGGCACGCGTCATACCGGCAACGCCGGCCTTGGCCGCAGCATAGTTTGCCTGGCCGGCATTGCCCGCCGCACCGACGACCGAGGTGATGTTGATGATGCGGCCGAAGCGCTGCTTCATCATCGTGCGCATCACCGCACGGCTGGCGCGGAACACCGCCTTCAGGTTGGTGTCGTGCACGGCGTCCCACTCCTCGTCCTTCATCCGCATCGACAGGTTGTCACGCGTGATGCCGGCGTTGTTGACGAGGATGTGCAGGCCACCGTGCTGTTTGACGATGGCGTCCACGGCGGCGTCGAGCGCCGCACCGTCGGTGACGTTCAAGACGATGCCGTCGCCGCCGGTGGGCGACAAGGCCTCGCGGATGCTCGCCGCGCCAGCCTCGCTGGTCGCCGTGCCGATGACCTTGGCGCCGCGCGCAGCGAGCGCCAACGCGATCGCACGGCCGATGCCGCGCGTGGCGCCGGTGACGAGGGCGATCTGGTCTTTCATGCGACGAGGGTCTTGGCTTCGGCCAGCGTCGCCGGGTCGTAGATCGCGCCGGATGCCGCTGTGGCGTCGATGCGCTTGACCATACCGGCCAGCACCTTGCCCGGGCCGCATTCGATCAGCGCGCCGAGCCCACGCGCACGCAAGGCCAGCACGGTCTCGACCCAACGCACGGCGCCGCAGGACTGGCGGTACAGCGCATCGCGGATCGCCGCCGGATCGTTCTGCACCGCGACGTCGATGTTGTTGATGACCGGGATGCGCGGCGCGGCGATGTTCACCGCGGCGAGCTTCTCACGCAAGCGCTCGGCCGCCGGCTTCATCAGACTCGAATGGAACGGCGCCGACACCGCCAGCAGCAAGGCGCGTTTGGCACCCTTGGCTTTCAGCAGCTCGCAGGCCTTGTCGACGCCGGCCTTGCTGCCCGAGATCACGGTCTGCTTCGGATCGTTGTAGTTGGCGGCTTCGACCACATCGCCGCCGGCCGCCACTTCAGCGCAGCCGGCGCGCACGGCCTCGGCGTCGAGGCCGAGGATGGCCGCCATCGCACCGGCGCCGACCGGCACCGCATCTTGCATCGCCTGCGCGCGAAAGCGCACCAGCGGCAGCGCGTCGGCGAGGGTCAACGCGCCTGCGGCCACGAGTGCTGTGTATTCGCCAAGCGAATGGCCGGCCACGGCGGTGGGTTGGGCACCCCCTTCAGCAAGCCAGGCGCGAAGGCAAGCGATGCCTGCGGTCAGCATCACCGGCTGCGTGTTGGTCGTCAGGCCAAGCGACTCGGCTGGGCCTTCGCGGATCAACTTCGAAACGTCTTCGCCTAACGCTGCCGATGCTTCCAGCAGCGTCTCGCGCACGGCAGCGTGGTCGCCCCAGGCATCGAGCATGCCGACGCTTTGAGAACCCTGGCCGGGGAAGAGGAACGCGAAAGCGGTCATGGTTTCAGAATTCGACGAGCGCCGCGCCCCAGGTGAAGCCACCGCCGACACCTTCGAGCATCAGCTTGTGGCCGCGGCGGATGCGGCCGTCGCGCACGGCCACGTCGAGCGCCAGCGGGATCGACGCGGCCGAGGTGTTGCCGTGTTCATCCACGGTGACGATCAGCTTGTCGGCCGAGAGCTTCAATTTCTTGGCCGTGCTCTGCATGATGCGGATGTTGGCCTGGTGCGGGATCAGAAAGTCGATGTCGGCTTCGGTCTTGCCGGCCTTCGCCAGCACCGCGCGCGCAACGCTGTCGAGCACGTTGACCGCCATCTTGAACACGGCTTGGCCGTCCATCTTCAGCAGCGGGTCGCCGATCACTTTGCCGCCCGCCACCGTGCCCGGCACGCACAGGATGCCGACATGGCGGCCGTCGGCGTGCAGCTCGCTGGCCAGGATGCCCGGCTCGTTGCTGGCTTCGAGCACCACGGCGCCGGCGCCGTCGCCGAACAGCACACAGGTCGTGCGATCGTCGAAGTCGAGGATGCGCGAAAAGACCTCGGCGCCGATGACGAGCGCGGTTTTCGCGCTGCCGGTGCGGATCAGCGCGTCGGCCACCGTCAGCGCGTAGATGAAGCCCGAGCACACGGCTTGCACGTCGAACGCCGCGCCGCCGTTGCTGATGCCGAGCTTGGCTTGCAGGATCGCGGCGGTGGACGGGAAGATCATGTCCGGCGTCGATGTGCCGACGATGATCAGATCGACGTCTTCGGCCTTGCGGCCGGCGGCTTGCAACGCTGCCAGCGCCGCCGGCAGCGCCAGGTCGCTGCAGACCACGCCATCGGCCGCGAAATGGCGCGCCCGGATGCCGGTGCGCAGGGCGATCCACTCGTCCGAAGTTTCGATGCCGCGCGTGGCCAGCTCGGCCGCCAGATCGGCATTGCTCAAGCGGCGCGGCGGCAGGTGGCTGCCGGTGCCGGTGATGCGCGAGTAGCGGGGAACTTGCAGGTTCACTGTGAAGCCTTCGTGCTACGCACTCCGGTATTCGCACTTGGGGCGGCCCGGCGTGCTCATGCGGCTTGCGTGGCGGCGGCATCCGCCGCGGGCAGCGAGCGCATCGTCTCGGCGATGCGGTCGTGCACACGGTCCTGCAGCCGGTTGCGCGCAGCATCATAAGCGCGCGTCAGCGCCTGCTCAAACGCATAAGCGTCGGCCGAACCGTGGCTCTTGAAGACCAGCCCGCGCAGGCCGAGCAAGGCCGCGCCGTTGTAGCGCCGGTGATCGACACGGTGCTTGAAGTGCTTCAACACCGGCATCGCCACCAGCGCAGCGAGTTTGGTGAAGACGTTGCGGGTGAACTCCTGCTTGATGAACTCGGTCAGCATGCCGGCCAGGCCCTCGCTGGCCTTCAACACCACGTTGCCGACGAAGCCGTCGCAGACGACGATGTCGGTCGTGCCCTTGAAGATGTCGTTGCCCTCGACATTGCCGTGAAAGGCGATGTGGCCGTCGGCCGCGGCCTCGCGCAGCAGCTCGCCGGCGCGCTTGATGGTCTCGCTGCCCTTGATCGCTTCTTCGCCGATGTTGAGCAGGCCGACCGTCGGCTCCTCCTTGCCCTGCATGGCCGCCACGAGCGCACTGCCCATGAGCGCGAACTGCAACAGGTGCTCGGGTGTGCAATCGACATTGGCGCCAAGGTCGAGCACGGTGGTGAAGCCGTCGCGCCGGTTGGGCATCACGGTGGCAATCGCCGGCCGGTCGATGCCGTCCATCGTCTTGAGCAGGTAGCGCGCCACGGCCATCAGTGCGCCGGTGTTGCCGGCCGAAACACAGGCATGCGCCGGCTCGGCGGCCACATCCGCCTTGAGCTGCGTGATGGCCACGCGCATCGACGAATCCTTCTTGCGGCGCAACGCCACTTCGACGGCGTCGTCCATCGTCACGACCTCGCTGCACGTGACCACGCGCGTGCGCGGCCAGCCGCGCGCCGTCGCCACGGCGTCGGCCAAGCCGACGATCACCAGTTCGGCTTGCGGGTGTTTGTCCAGGAAGGCCTTGCAGGCCGGCAGCGTGACCTGCGGCCCATGGTCGCCGCCCATCGCATCGACGGCCAGCCGAACGAGCGGCAGGGGAGGCAGCGCGGAGTGCAAGGTCGTCAGGCGCGGCGGTGCAGCGGCCTGGCGCGGGAAGACGCTCTGGCTTCGACGCCGCTCAGGCGTCGGCCTTGGTCTTCAGCACCTTGCGGCCACGGTAGAAGCCCGTCGGGCTGATGTGGTGGCGCAGATGCGTCTCGCCGGTGGTCGGCTCGACGGCCGTGCCCGGCGTGACCAGCGCGTTGTGCGAGCGGTGCATGCCGCGTTTGGACGGTGATTTCTTGTTCTGCTGAACGGCCATGAATGTCTCCTTCAGCGCGGGCCAAAGCGGGGACGGGCCCTGCCGGAAGCGTGAATGTTGCGGTGGATCGGGGATCGTTGGGCAAGCTCGAACCCGGCCAAACCGGGTGGGCGGACGCCCCGCGAAAAGTCGCGTAGTATAGCAGTGGCCACCGCTTCATTGGCCACCACCCCGCCCGCGGGCTCATGGGCCGCTGCCCCGTTTCAGCGACGCCAGCGCGGCGAAAGGGTGCTCGTGAGTGAGCTCTTCCGCGGCCTGACCCGACAGCGGAGCCGGGCATTGCTCATGCTTGGGCACGATCGGCAGCGCCAGCAGCAGCTCGTCCTCGACCAGCTCGTGCAGGTCGAACTGGCGCGCCAGCATGAGCACGTCGTCCTCGCTGTCGGCGTCGAGCGCGGCGGCTTCGTCTTCAGTGAGCGCAAAGCGAAAGGCCCGGTCCACGTCGAGCGCCAGCAGCACCGGCTGCAAACAGCGCTGGCACTCGCGGGCGACGCGTGCCCGGGCTTGCAAGTGCAGCCAGACCTGCGGCGCGGCGCCAGGCTCGCGGCGCTGCTCGAAGCGCGCCGACCAGGCAACCGGCTCGTCGACCTCACCCACCGCGCCGTCGGCCAGGCGGGCCAGTTCGGACAGCGGCCAACGACCCGCAAGCTCTGCGTCGGTGGCTGCGGCGGCGGCCACATCGAGCCGCCGAGGATCGTGCGCTCGGGTCGTCATGCAGGGCAGTTTACGGCGCTGGCTGCCATGACAATGCGGCCATGCCCGCGCCGCGCCTGATCCTCGCCTCCACGTCGCGCTACCGGCGCGAGCTGCTGGAGCGCTTGCGCCTGCCGTTCGAGGTGCTGTCGCCCGGCGTCGATGAAACACCACGGGCCGGCGAGACGCCGGCGGCACTGGCGCTTCGACTGGCGCTGGCCAAGGCCAACGCCGTGGCGGCACAAGCCGCTGATGCCGTCGTCATCGGCAGCGACCAGGTGGCCGAGCTCGACGGCCAGGCGATCGGCAAACCGGGCAGCCACGAGCGGGCGTTCGAGCAGTTGAAACGGATGAGCGGCCAGCGCGTCGTCTTTCACACCGCAGTGGCGGTCGTGCGCCGCGATCGCGGCTTCGAGCGCGCACTGCTGGCGCCGGTGACCGTCGTCTTTCGACATCTGAGCAGCGACGACATCGAACGCTACCTGCGGCTCGACACGCCGTACGACTGCGCCGGCAGCGCCAAGAGCGAGGCGCTCGGCGTGGCCTTGCTGGACAGCATCGACTCCGACGACCCAACGTCGCTGATCGGGCTGCCGCTGATCCGTACCTGCGCTCTGTTGCGCGAGGCCGGGCTCGATCCGCTCGGCGCATGACGACGGCCGCGGTTCCCGGCCGCCTGCTGCTGGTGCCGAACACGCTCGACCTCGGCACGACGCACGCGCCGCCCCTGGGTGCACTGCTGGGCACGCAGGTGATCACCGAAGCGGCGCGCCTGACGCACTGGGTGGCCGAAGACGCGAAGGTGGCGCGGGCGTTCCTGAAGCGCGTGGCCGAGCACACGGCGCTGGCGTTGCCGCTGCAGTCGATTCAGATCCAGGAGCTGCCGCGTCCGCCGAAGGGCCGCGCAGCGGCGCCCGATCCACGAACGCTGACCGCCCTGCTCGCCCCGACGCTGCACGGCCACGACATCGGCCTGATCAGCGACGCCGGCCTGCCCGCCGTCGCCGACCCGGGTGCGCTGCTCGTGGCCGCGGCGCATGCGGCGGGTGTGCGTGTCTGGCCGCTGGCCGGCGCGAGTTCGCTGATGCTGGCGCTGGCGGCCAGCGGCCTCGACGGGCAGCGATTCGCCTTCGCCGGCTACCTGCCCACCGACGCCGCCGAGCGAGCGGCGCGCGTGCGCGCGATGGAGGCAGCGTCGAGGAGCGGCCCACAAACGCAGATCGCCATCGAGACGCCGTACCGCAACGCCGCCCTCGCCGCAGCGCTGATCGATGCGCTGCAACCGGGCACGCGCCTGTCGATCGCCTGCGGCGTGACGCTGCCCGGCGGCTGGTGTCTGACGCGCACTGTCGGCGTGTGGCGGCAAGCGCCGCCACAGTTCACCGACAAGCACCTACCCGCTGTTTTTCTCTGGCTGGCGGGCTGAGCCGCGGCGCGTCAACCACCAGGCCAGCGCAATGCCCACGCCATCGGCAGCGACGTCGGACAGCGACGCCGAACGGCCGGTCGGCGCCAGCGCCTGCGCCACCTCGATGAAGACGCCGTAACCCAGCAGCGTCAGGGCGAGGGGCCACGCAGCCATAAAGCCGGCGCGCCGCGCCAACACCCACAGACCGCCAAAGTACAGCACATGCATCACCTTGTCGGAATGCAGGAACAGCTTTTCCGGCGAGTACTGCGATGTCAAAGGGCGCACCGCGAAGAGCACGCCGACGACCATCAGCACCAGCAGCAGCGTGCGCCAGCGGCGCGGCGTCAGGTTCAAGCTTTGCCGCCGCCGAGCAGTGCAGCCACTTTTTTCTTGGCGCGGATGTTGGGGGCGCGCGCGCCAGACGCGGGCTTGACCGCCTCGTCCCACTGCGGCGGCACGACCGAGTCTTGCGCTTCGTAAGGCCGGTCGAAGAACGGATCGGCCGGCGGCGACGCGCGGCGCGGTTCGGGGCGCGGCGGGCGCGCGTCGCGTGTATCCCGCGGCTCGCTGCTGCGCGGCTCGCGCGCTTCGTACTCGCGCGGCGGCGGGCGACGCGGGCGTTCATCGTCGAACTCGAAGGGCTCGATCTCGATCTTCTTCTTGATCAGCTTTTCGATGTCCGACACCAGCCGCGTGTCGTCGCGCGCCACCAGCGTGATCGCCAGCCCCGACGCCCCAGCGCGGCCGGTGCGGCCGATGCGGTGCACGTAGTCCTCGGCGTTGAACGGCACGTCGAAGTTGAACACCGCCGGCAGGTCGACGATGTCGAGGCCGCGCGCGGCAACGTCGGTGGCCACCAGCACATCGACTTCGCCGGCCTTGAATGCAGCCAGCGATTTCAAACGCTCGTCCTGCGACTTGTCGCCATGCAACGCCGCCGTCTTCAAGCCGTCGCGCTCGAAAGAGCGCGCCAGGCGCGCCGCACCGAGCTTGGAGTTGACGAAGACCAGGGCCTGCCTGATCGAGCGCTGGCGCAAGGCCTGACACACCGCGCGTCGCTTGTCTTCATCAGCGACGCTGTAGAAATGCTGCTCGACGTTCGTCGCCGTCGCATTGGGCCGCGCCACCTCCACAGTCACCGGGTCTTGCAGGTAACTTTGCGCGAGCTTGCGGATTTCGGGCGAAAACGTCGCCGAGAACAGCAGCGTCTGCCGCTGCTTGGGCAGGTAGGACAGGATGCGCTGCAGATCGGGCAGGAAGCCGATGTCGAGCATGCGGTCGGCCTCGTCGAGAACCACGTACTCGACCTGGTGCAACGCGCAATGTTTGGCCTCGATGTGGTCGAGCAGGCGGCCCGGCGTGGCGATCAGCACCTCGACGCCGGCCTTCAGCTCGGCCGTCTGCGGCTTCATGTCGACACCGCCGAAGACGACCATCGAGCGCAGCGTCGAGCGCTTGGCGTACTTGGCGACGTTCTCTGCGACCTGCACCGCCAGCTCGCGCGTCGGCGTCAGCACCAGCGCGCGCACCGGGTG
>JANMHY010000538.1:0-2051 GCA_031375525.1 Burkholderiales bacterium | reverse complement strand
TGCCGCCGGTCGATTTGCCGCTGCGCGAAGACCTGCGCACGCGCCTCGGCTCAGGCCCGGTGTTCGCCATCTCGCCGCTCGGCGAGACCGACGCACGCGCGGTGCTGTGCCAAGAATCCGAGCGGCGCGGCATTGTTCTGTCCGACGATGTGATGTCTTTTCTGATGACGCGCTTCTCGCGCGATTTGAAGCACCTGATGGCGCTGCTCGACCGGCTCGACGAATTCGCTTTGGCAGAACATCGGGCCGTGACAGTCCCCCTGCTGAAAAAGTTGTTCGAAGAAGAAGGCGCAACACTTTGAATTTGACCTTGTTCGACCTCGATGGCACGCTGATCGAAACCGACTCCGACCATGCCTTCGGCGAGTTCCTGGTGCAGGTCGGCTGGGCCGACAAAGACCGCTTCAAGCAACGCAACGACCAGTTCTATGCCGAGTACCTGGCCGGCACGATCGACGTCGCGGCGTACCTCGATTTCGCCACCGCGGCCTGGCGTTCGCGGCCCGAGCCCGACGCGTTGGCGATGCGCGAGCGCTTCATGCGCGAAGTGATGCAGCCGGCGGTGCACGAGCGAGCGTGCAAGTTGGTGCAGCAACACCAGATGGCCGGTGACCGCGTGGCCATCGTCACCGCCACCAACGAGTTCGTCACGCGGCCGATCGCCGACCTGTTCGGCATCGAGACCTTGATCGCGGTGGAGTTGGAGCGCGATGCGCAGGGCCGCGCCACGGGCCGTGCCAGAGGCGTGCCGACCTTCCGCGAAGGCAAGGTGACGCGCGTCGAACAGTGGTTGAAAGGCCTCGGTCAGGCGGCGCAAGACTTCGACCGCATCACCTTCTACAGCGACTCGATCAACGACCTGCCGCTGCTCGAATGGGCCACGCACCCGGTGGCCACCAACCCCGGCGCAAAACTCGAAGCCGTGGCCGCAGAACGCGGCTGGCCGATACTTCGTCTTTTCGAACAAGAGCAATGATCCGCAAGTTCATCAACAAGCTGCTCGGCAAGCCCTCGGCTGCGCCCACGCAACCCGCTGGCGTGCCGCTGGGCAAACGCGCCGAGATTGCCGCGGCCGAGCACGGCATTGACCCGACGCTGGTCGACGAGCGAGCCGAGCGCGTCGTGCGCACCTTGCAGGAGGCGGGGCACCAGGCCTTCATCGTCGGCGGCGCGGTGCGCGATTTGCTCGTCGGCCGGCGGCCGAAGGATTTCGACGTTGCCACCGACGCCACGCCGGAGCAAGTCAAGTCGCTGTTTCGGCGCGCCTTCATCATCGGCCGGCGCTTTCGCATCGTCCACGTCGTCCATGGCCGCGGGCGCGACCACGAGGTGATCGAGGTCTCGACCTTCCGCGCCTATCTCGACGCCGAGCAGGCCGACCAGGTGGCCGGCAACGAGAAGACCTCGAAGAGCGAGCTCGCCGGCAAGACCCACGTCGTCGATGCCAGCGGGCGCGTGCTGCGCGACAACGTCTGGGGGCCGCAGATCGAAGACGCGGCGCGGCGCGACTTCACGATCAACGCGCTGTACTACGACCCGGTGACGCAGATCGTCGTCGATTACCACCACGGCCTGAAGGATCTGAAAAAGCAGACGCTGCGCATGATCGGCGACCCGGCCACGCGCTACCGCGAAGACCCGGTGCGCCTGCTGCGCGTGGTCCGCTTCGCGGCCAAGCTCGGCTTCAACATCGAGCCGGCGACGAAGAAGCCGATGGCCGAAACCGCGCAACTGCTCGACAACATTCCGCAGTCCAGGCTGTTCGACGAGATGATCAAACTGCTGCAGACCGGGCATGCGCTGGCCAGCGTTGCCGAGCTGCGCACGCAGGGCCTGACGCAACTGTTGCCGCTGCTGGCGCCGCTGATGAGCGAGCCGGTGACACCGAAGTCGCAGCAGATTCAGTTCATCGAGAGTGCCTTGGCCGATACCGACAAGCGCGTCGCCGAGGACCGCAGCGTCGCGCCGAGCTTCATGCTGGCCTGCCTGATGTGGCACGACGTGCGCGAGCGCTGGCAGGCCGCGCAGGGCAAAGGTGTGCATGCGGTGCC
>JANMHY010000510.1:0-11951 GCA_031375525.1 Burkholderiales bacterium | reverse complement strand
TTTGCCCCCGATAATTTCTACCGTTGACTGGGGGGTGGGTGGCACGGGGGGGGGGCTTTTTCTGGAACTCCACCTTGCGCCCGCCCCGGGTCCCACCCACTGCGCCGCGCAGCAGCAATGACGCCGCACGATGAGCTTCGTTCACCTCCGCACCCACACCGAATACTCCGTCGTCGATGGCACGCTGCGCGTCGATGAGGCGATCGCCGCTGCCGCACGCGATGCGCAAGCCGCGTGCGCGATCACCGATCTGAGCAACCTGTTCGGCGCGATCAAGTTCTACACCGCCGCTCGCAAGAAGGGTGTCAAGCCGATCATCGGTTGCGATTTGTGGCTCGAACCTGAAGGTAGCGACAAGCAGGGCAGCCGCTTGCTGGTGCTGGTGCAGAACCGGCAGGGTTACCTGAATCTGTGCGAGCTGCTGGCGCGCGCTTGGAGCGGCAACACCCAGCGCGCGCAGGCGTTCGTGAAGTGGGAATGGTTCGAGACGCATGGCGCGGGCTTGTTGGTGCTGTCAGGCGCCGATGGCGGCGCCGTCGGTCAGGCGCTGTTGGCGGGCGATGCCGAACGCGCCGAAGCATTGGCGCAACGACTGAGTGCGCTGTTCCCGCAGCGCTTCTTCATCGAGTTGCAGCGCGCCGGCCTGTCCAGCAACGAGCGCCATGTGCGCGCAGCGGTAACGCTGGCGTCGAAGCTGAAGCTGCCGGTCGTGGCGACGCACCCCGTTCAGTTCCTCGAACCCGATGACTTCGAAGCACACGAGGCGCGCGTCTGCGTGGCCGAAGGCGAAACGCTGGCCAACCCAAAACGCGTCAAGCGGTTTTCTCGCGAGCAGTACTTCAAGACGACGGCGCAGATGGAAGCGCTGTTCGCTGATCTGCCTGTCGCCATCAGCAACAGCGTCGCGATCGCGCAGCGCTGCAACCTGCTGTTCACACTCGGCAAGCCGCAGTTGCCGGATTTCCCGACGCCGGGCGGCGTGCCGATCGATCAGCATTTCCGCGATGCGTCGCATGCGGGTCTGGAGGTGCGCTTGGCGCAGCTCTATCCAGACGCTGCCAAGCGCGAGACCGAACGTGCGCGTTATGTGCAGCGGCTCGACTTCGAGTTGGACACCATCATTCAGATGGGCTTCCCCGGCTACTTCCTGATCGTGGCCGACTTCATTCAATGGGCCAAGTCGCATGGCTGCCCGGTCGGGCCGGGGCGCGGCTCGGGCGCGGGCTCGCTCGTCGCGTATTCGTTGCTGATCACCGACCTCGACCCGCTGCAATACAACCTGCTGTTCGAGCGCTTCCTGAATACCGAGCGCGTCTCGATGCCGGACTTCGACATCGACTTCTGCCAGGCCAACCGCGAGCGCGTGATCGACTATGTGAAAGACAAGTACGGCCGCGATGCCGTGAGCCAGATCGCGACGTTCGGCACGATGGCGGCGAAAGCAGCGCTGCGCGACGTCGGCCGCGTGCTCGGCATGGGCTATGGCCATGTCGATTCGATCGCCAAGCTCGTTGTCGCGCCGCCGGGCAAGACGGTGACGCTGGCCAAGGTGCCGGAGCATCCGATCGAAGGCATCCTCTACGCGCGCAAGGAAGAGCCGGAGATAGACCGGCGCGAAGCCGCGGAGGAAGAAGTGGCGGAATTGCTCGCGCTGGCGACGCGGGTCGAAGGCATCGTGCGCAACGTCGGCATGCATGCCGGCGGTGTGCTGATCGCGCCCGGCAAGATCACCGACTTCTGCCCGCTGTACCAGCAGCCGGGCAGCGACAGCGCGGTGAGCCAGTTCGACAAGGACGATGTCGAAGCGATCGGTCTGGTGAAGTTCGACTTCCTGGGTCTGGCCACGCTGACGATTCTCGAACTCGCGAAAGAAATGGTGCGCGCTCGGCGCAAGGGGCGCGAGAACTTCGACTATGCGCAACTGCCGCTCGACGACGCGGCGACGTACCGCATCTTTGCCGAGGGCAAAACCGAGTCGGTGTTCCAGTTCGAATCGCGTGGCATGGTCGGCATGCTGCGCGAAGCCAAGCCGACGCGCCTGGAGGACTTGATCGCGCTCAACGCGATGTTCCGTCCCGGACCGATGGAGAACATCCCGATGTTCTGCCGGCGAAAGAACGGGCTCGAGCCGATCGAGTACCCGCACCCGCTGCTCGAAGGGTTGCTGTCGGAGACCTACGGCATCTTCGTTTACCAGGAACAGGTGATGCAGGCCGCGCAGGTGCTGGCGGAATATTCGCTCGGCGGCGCCGACCTGTTGCGCCGCGCGATGGGCAAGAAGAACGCCGAAGAGATGGCCAAGCAGCGCCAGATCTTCCGCGAAGGCGCGTCGAAGAACGTCATCGAGCAACCGAAAGCCGACGAGGTCTTCGACCTGATGGAGAAGTTCGCCGGCTACGGCTTCAACAAGAGCCACGCCGCGGCGTACGCCTTGCTCGCATACCACACCGGTTGGCTCAAAGCGCATTGCACGGCCGAGTTCTACGCCGCCAACATGACGGTCGAGCTCGACAACACCGACAAGCTGAAGGTGCTGCTCGCTGATGCCAAGCAATTCAACATCAGCTTCGAGCCGCCGGACATCAACCGTGGCAGCTACCGCTTCGAGCCGGTCAGCGACACGGCCGTGCGCTACGGCCTCGGCGCGATCAAGGGCACGGGGCAGGGTGCGATCGAAGCCATCATCGCCGTGCGCGATGGCACGTCAGGCGATGGCGGCGGACCGTTCCGCAGCCTCTTCGACTTTGCCGCTCGCATCGACCGCCAGCGCGTCAACAAGCGCGTCGTCGAAGCGCTGATCAAGGCCGGTGCGTTCGACGTGCTGCACGTCGATCGTGCGAGCGCTTTGGCGAGTGTCGGCCTGGCGTTCGATTGGGCCGACACGCAGGACGTGAACGAGCACCAGAGCGGCTTGTTCGACTTCGACGACTCGCATGCGGCGAGCACGCAGGAGCCGGCGTTGGTGCGCGCCGAGCCGTGGAGTATCAAGGAGCGGCTGACGGCGGAGAAGACCGCTCTCGGCTTCTATCTCTCCGGCCACCTGTTCGAAGAGTACGCGCCCGAGGTGCGGCTGTTCGCCAAGAAGCGTATCGCCGACCTGGTCGACAGCCGCGAGCCGCAAGTGCTCGCCGGCATCGTCAGCGACTTGCGCGTCGTCAACGGCGCACGCGGACGCACGGCGATCTTCCGCCTCGACGACGGCAGCGAGTACATCGAGGCCGTGGCGTCGGAAGAACTCTACGACGCCAACCGCGAGCGCCTGCGCGAAGACGAACTCGTGATCATCCAGGGCAAAGTGCAGAACGACCGCTTCAGCAACGGGCTGCGCCTGCAGTGCAACGCGGTCTGGGATCTGCCGTCAGCACGCACGCGCTTCGGCCGCTACCTGAGCGTGGCCGTCAATGGCAAAGCACCGCCGGTGGCCGATGTCATCAAGACCTGGCCGCCGCGCCGCATCGAGTCGGCACAAGGCGAAACGCAGCAGGGGCTGACGATCCGCCTGCAACTGCACCGCGAGCAGGCCGAAGGCGTGATCGACTTGGGTGAGCAAGCGCGCTTCTGGCCGAGCGACGAAGCGCTCGCGCGCTGGCGCACGCTGGCGCACGAGGGACGTGCGGCCGTGGTGTACGAGTGAGCGTGAGCGCCGCGCGGCCGTTCCGAAGGCGCTCGCGCCCCCTTGGGGGGCCGGCCCGCAGGGCCTTGGGGGCCCAATGACAATCAACGTCATCTGCATGAAGTGGGGCAAGCTCTACGGTCCCGAGTATGTGAATCATTTGCGCGCTGGCGTGGCGCGTCACCTCGCCAGACCGCACCGCTTCGTGTGCTTCACCGACGACGCGATCGGTTTATCTGCCGACGTGCAGGCGCTGCCACTGCCCGAACTCGGGCTGCCTGTTGGTCAGCGCGACCGACGCTGGCAAAAGCTGGCTGTGTTCCGCGAGCAGCTTGCCGATCTGGCCGGGCCGACGCTGTTTCTCGATCTCGATCTCGTCGTCGTCGATGCGCTCGACCCGTTCTTCGATCTGCCCGGGCGCTTCTTCATCATCCGCGACGACGACCTGTTTCGCCGCAAGCCGCTGCGCAAACTGAAACCCGAGCGTGACCGCTTCCTGCACAGCGTCGGCAACTCGTCGGTGTTCCGTTTCGAGATCGGACAGCACCGCTACATCCTCGATGCGTATGTTGCCGATCCTGTCGCTGCAGCCGTGAACCACGAGATCTCGCAGCAGTTCCAGAGCGCGCAGCTCGCCGCGCGTGGCGACCTGCATTACTGGCCGAGCGAGTGGTGCGTCAGTTTCAAGAACGCCTGCGTGCCGCGACACCTGCGCAGCCACTCGAATGATCCCGCCGTGCCGGCCGGCGCACGCATCGTCGTCTTTGCGGGCGAGCCGAAGATGTCGGAGGTGCTCGCCGGTGGCGGCCACAAGTGGTACCGGCGCATCGGCAATGTGGACTGGCTGCGCACGGCGTGGAGCGGCGCGTGACGGTCAAGCAAGTGGTCTGCGTCAAGTGGGGCACGATGTACGGTGCCGAGTACGTGAATCGCTTGTACGGCATGGTGTCGCGCCACCTCGCGCCGCCGTTTCGGCTGGTCTGTCTCACCGACGATCGCCAGGGCATTCGGCCCGAAGTCGAGTGCTTCGATCTGCCTGAGCTGGGCGTGCCGCACCCGCAGCGCACGATGGGCAAGTGGCGCAAGCAGATCCTGTGGGGCAGCACGGTGCCGGGCCTCGACGGTGTGGCGCTGTTCATCGACCTCGACTCGGTGATCGTGGATTCGCTGGACGACTACTTCAGCATCGGTTCGCCGAGCGACGTCTACGTGGCGCGCAACTGGGCGCGGCCATTTGAAAAGCTCGGCCAGACCTCCGTGTTCCGCTTCTCCGTGGGTGGCAACGCGCACATCCTCGATGGCTTTCGCGCCGACCCGCAAGGCGTCGCCGACAAACACCAGTTCGAACAGCACTACGTGACGCATGCCGTCTCCGGCGGCGTCAAGTTCTGGCCCGAGAAGTGGACCAAACACTTCCGCCTGCATTGCCTGCCGCCGTTTCCGCTGCGCTACTTCATGCCGGCACGGCTGCCGGCGGGTGCGCGCATCGTCACCTTCCCCGGCGGACCGAACCCCGACGATGTGATGGTCGGCCGCTGGAACAAGCGCGTTCCGCCGTTCCCGACGCGCTGGCAACATCTGCGCGCGACCTTCGGCGAGCCGCGTGTGGACGACAAACGGCAGCGCCATCTGCAGCGTTTTGTGCTGCCGGTGCGCTGGATCGAAGAGCATTGGCGGGAGTAGCGACCATGAACAAACCCATCGTCATCGTCGGCACGGCGATGCTGGCCGAGCAAGTGCACTACTACTTCACCGAGCACGGTCAGCGCGTGGTCGAGGCCTTTGCGGTCGATGCCGAGTACCTGCGCGACGACCAGTTTTGCGGCAAGCCGGTGCTGGAGTACGAAGAAGCCTTGCGCCGCTACCCGGCGACGACACATGAGCTGTTCCTGGCCATCGGCTTCACCGCCACCGAAGTGCGCAAAAGCAAGTTCACCGCGGCGCGCGAGCGCGGCTACACGCTGCCGAGTTATGTCCATCCGAGCGCGCATGTCGCCGACAACGTGCGCGTCGGCGCCAACACGCTGATCCAGGAGCTGGCGATGGTGTCGCCGTTTGTCCAACTCGGCGACGATCTGATGCTGTGCCCGCAGGTCAGCATCAACCACCACACGCGCATCGGCGCGCATTGCTTCATTGCGCCGGCCGCGGCGATTGCCGGCGCGGTCGATATCGGCGAGCTGTGCTTCATCGGCGCCAATGCGACCATCCGCGACCGCGTGCGCATCGGTGAGGGTTGCCGCATCGGCGCCGGTGCGTGGATCGTCGATGACTGCGAGCCGTGGGGCGTGTACCGGGTCGAATCGACCACACGCTCGAGCGCGATGCGCTGAGCCGCGCGCTGCGATACTGCCCGCAAGGAGCGCCCAACGCCATGCAACCCTTCAACCGCCCCTTCATGACGGGCCGCGAGTTCGTGCACATCGCCGAGGCTCATGCCAACGGCGCGTTGGCGGGCGACGGGCCGTTCACCAAGCTGTGCCATCAGCGGCTCGAAGAACGCATCGGCTGCGCCAAGGCATTGCTCACGCACTCGTGCACTGGGGCGCTGGAGATGAGCGCGCTGCTGGCCAACATCGAGCCGGGCGACGAGATCATCATGCCCTCGTACACCTTCACCTCCACCGCCACGGCCTTCGTGCTGCGCGGCGGCGTGCCGGTGTTCGTCGACATCCGCGCCGACACGCTCAACATCGACGAGACGCTGATCGAAGCCGCGATCACGCCGCGCACCAAGGCCATCGTGCCGGTGCACTACGCTGGCGTCGGCTGCGAGATGGACGTCATCCTAGCCATCGCCAAACGCCACGGGCTGATGGTGATCGAAGACGCGGCGCAAGGCTTTGCCTCGACCTACCGCGGCCGCCCGCTCGGCGCGCTCGGCACGATGGGCTGCCTCAGTTTTCACGAGACGAAGAACATCATCTCGGGCGAGGGTGGCGCGCTGCTGGTCAACGATGCGCATCTGGCCGAACGCGCCGAGATCATCCGCGAGAAGGGCACCAACCGCAGCGCCTTCTTCCGCGGCGACGTCGACAAGTACACCTGGGTCGATCTCGGTTCGTCGTTCCTGCCGGGCGAGCTGATCGCGGCCTTTCTGTGGGCACAGCTGCAGCAGGGCGACGACATCACGCGCCGCCGCCTCGAGATCTGGAACCATTACCACGCGGCACTGGCCGAGGCCGAGCAGCGCGGCCTGCTGCGGCGGCCGATCGTGCCCGCGGAATGCGTGCACAACGCGCACATGTACTACGTGCTGCTGCCGTCGCTGGCGGCGCGCACCGAAGTGATCCGCCGCATGCGCGCGCAGTCGGTGATGCCGGTCTTTCACTACGTGCCTTTGCACTCGTCGCCGGCCGGGCAGCGCTTTGCCCGCGTCTGCGGGCCGATGACGAACACAGACAACCTGTCGAGCCGGCTGTTGCGCCTGCCGCTGTGGATCGGCGTCGAGCGCGAGCTGGTGGTTCGCACCTTCCTCGAAGCCTGCGAGGCGGTCTGCAGCGCGCGATGAGGGTCGTGCACCTGGCGCGGGATGAAAAATTCATCCCGCTGATGCAGTCGCTGTTCGACGCGGCGAACCCGCAAGCCAACCGCTACGTGATTGCGCGCCGGCGGCGGCGCAAGCAGCGCTTCGTGCAGGCGGCCGACAACGTCGTCTTCCGCGCCGAGTGGCAGTTCCGCACGCCGCTGATTTCCGGCGAGGTGCGCAACGCCGATTGCATCGTCGCCCACAGCATGACGACGATCTTTGCCAAGGCGCTGCGCCATGCGCGGCCCGACGCACGCGTGGTCTGGCTCGGCTGGGGCTACGACTACTACCCCTTGCTCGAAGCGCAGCTCGGCGACCCGCTGCTGCCGGCGACGCGGGCGCTGACCACATCGCTGCGCGGCGATGACGCCGCAAGTTCCTGGTGGCGGCGGCTGTTCTCACGCCACGGCGATGACGAGTCTTCAAGCAGCAAGCGCATGGCCCTCGGCGACGTGGCGTCGCGCCTCACCGCCTATGCCGTGCTGCCGCCCGAAGTGGCGCTGCTGCGCCACGCACTGCCGCAACTGAGAGGCGAGCCGCACGAGGTGCCGCTGTTCACCGCCGAAGACGTCTTCCAGAAAGGGCCGCAGTCCATGGAAGGGCCGGATGTGCTGCTCGGCAATTCGGCCACCGCGAGCAACAACCACCTCGAAGCGCTCGACTGGCTGCGTTCACGCGCCGGCAACGCCAAGCTCGTCGTGCCCTTGTCGTACGGCGACGCTGCCTACGGCCAGAGCGTTGCTGCGCTCGGCCGCGAGCGCTTCGGCGAGCGGCTCGACGCGCTGACCGGCTGGATGGCGCTGGCAGACTACAACGAACGCATCCGGCACTGCGGCTTCGTGGTCATGAACCACCGCCGGCAACAGGCGGTGGGCAATGTCACCAGCGCGCTTTACAAGGGCGCCACGGTGTACTTGCGCCGCGAGAACCCGCTGTTCGACTTTCTCGCCGACCTGGGTGTTTGCTTGCGAGAGATCGACGACAACGCCGGCGCGCTCGAAGCACTGTCAGCGCAGGAGCGCTCGCGCAACCGCGAGATCATCGGCGCGCACTACGCGCGTGCTCGCGTGCTGTCGGCCATCCGCAGCCTGCTCGGCACGTCGCACTGAGCCGTCTTAGGCTTGCCAGTGTTCTTCCAACCAAGGCGCGGCCAGCGTGCGCCGCCAGTTGCCCATGCTGCGGCCGGCAATCGCGTCGGGCGGGTTGACGACGCCGTGAAAGACCAGGATGCGCGCGCCGCGCGGCACCGCGGGCGCTTGGAAATAGTTGAGCGGGAAGCGCGGCACGCAGTGGTACTTCCAGCTCGCGCACCACTCAGACGGCCAGTAGCCGAGCTGGCCTTGCTGATGCAGCGCTTCGGAAAGCCACGCCTGTTCGTTGCGCAGGCGCGCGCGGATGTTTTCGTGCTCGGCTCGAAAACGCTCCAGCACTTCCGGATGCGTTCCGAGCTCGAAGCGATACACCGACGAGTTGCCGGTGATCCGCCAGGGCCGCTTCCAGTCGTGAATGATCAAAAAGTCGCCAGGGTGCTCGAAGAACGGCGTGATGTCATCGACGATCACGACATCGAGGTCGAGGAAGAGGGCGGTGCCTTTCAGGCCGTAGAGATCGGCCGCAAAGGTGGTGAGTTTTTTCCAGCCACGCTCGGGCAAGCCGTCGGGCAGCGCCAGGTCGGGGATCGGCAGGCATTGCACTTCCGTGCGCACACCTTCGCTGCGGTCGGTGAGGCAGACGAAGCGAAACTCGCCGCGCAGATGGCGCCGCACCATGCCGTAGAGGCGGTTCACGTAGTCGGGGCCGTACTTGGTGCCCCACTTCATGCAGAGGATCGCGCGCGCCGAGTCCACACTGGACTTCAGGAAACCTACGCGCTGCGCGCTTCGGGGCGTGAGCGCTTCGGAGCGGCCGGGCACACTCACAAGTCTTCGATCCGCTGCGGCGGAAAACTGTCCCAGCTCATGCAGCCCGGGCATTGCCAGAAGTAGCGCTGCGCTTCGAAGCCGCAAGCCGCGCAGCGAAAGCGTGCCAGCGGCGCTGCGGCGCGCTCGACGACGCTGGCCAGCGCCCGGCCGGTGTCGTCGTCGGCGCGGTCGCGCAGCACGGCGGCGGCGGCGGCCAGGCTCGGCTGCCGCGTGAGCTGTTCGGCGTGGCGCGACTGCGCTTGTGCGGCATTGCCTTCGAGGGCGACGATCGCGGCCATCAGGTCCGACGACGGCTGCTGCGCATGCAGCGCCTGTAGCGCCGCCAGCGCTTCGCCCGATTGCGCAACGGTCTTCGCACTCGCGGCGTATTCGAGCGCGACCAACGGGAACGCCGCTGGATGCCGCTGCCGCAACTGGTTCCATGAGGCGAGCGCGTCGGCATGGTCGCCGGCGCGCGCGTGGCGTTGCCCGGCCTGAACCCAGGGCCGGGGCGCGTTGGGAGCGATGTCGCGAGCCTGCGCCAGCGCGGCATCGGCGCCTTCGTCGTCACCGCGTGCTTCGGCTTCGAGCGCGATCTCGCACCAGTGGTGCGCGATGCGCGACGTGAACGAGCCGGCGCCGGCTTTTTCGAGCAGCACCGCATCGTCGGCGGCGGCGCGCCAGTCGCGCGCGCGCTCGTGCAGTTGCAGCAGCGCCAGCCGGGCATCGGTGTCGAACGGGCTGCCGGCCAGGGCGCGGAACGACTCCTCGGCACGGTCGAACAGGCCCGCCTTCATGAAGTCTTGCGCCAATGCGTGCTGCGCCCGTTCGCGGTCGGCATTGGTCAGGTCGGCGCGCTGCAGCAGGTGCTCATGAACGCGGATCGCGCGCTCGAACTCGCCGCGGCGGCGGAACAGGTTGCCGAGGGCGAAGTGCAGCTCGGTGGTGTCGGGGTCGTTCTGCACGGCCTCGATAAATGCGTCGATGGCCTTGTCGGGCTGTTCGTTGAGCAAGAGGTTCAGGCCCTTGAAAACCGCCTTCGGGTGCGCGCGTTGTTCTTTGCGCCACTGCCGCACGTCGATGCGCGAGCCGATCCAGCCGAGCGCGAAGGCCAGCGGCAGGCCGACGAGGAGCCATTGGATGTCGAAGTCGAACATCAGAAGTGCTGTTGCGGCGGCAGTGCGGCTTCAGCGCCGAATTGAGACGAGGGGTGATCGGCCATGGAGGGCGGGCGAGGCGTTTGCGCCGCAACGGCGCTCGGCCCCGCAGCCGGTGTTGGCATCACCGCGCGCTTGCTGCGCCACCAGCGCGGCACCATCGCCAGCACGCCGACCGCGCAGCCGGCGATGAACGCAGCGAGCACGACATAGATCATCCGCGTCTGCCACTCGATGCCGAAGAACGAGTGCAGCGTCACCGCATGCTGGTTGTTCAGCGCCAGCGCGAACAACGCCAGGAAGACGACGAAGCGCAGTGCCCACACGAGAAGTCGCATGGACGGAGTTTAGAAGTGAAAACGCGCCAAAAACTTGCCCCCACGCAGCGACAGGTCGCTGCGGCCCCCCGAGGGGGCGTGACTCAACTTGGGAGCGGCCCGGCGTTGAGTCGGGCGCGTCTTGGCAGTTTCTAGGGTGCCGCCGGTGGATCACGGACCGGCACCCGCGCGTCGACCGCTTCGCGCAACGCCTTCCCAGGCTTGAAGTGCGGCACCAGCTTCTCGGGGATCGTCACCTGCTCGCCGCTGCGCGGGTTGCGGCCCACACGCGGCGGGCGGCGGTTGATCGAGAAGCTGCCGAAACCGCGGATCTCGATGCGGTGCCCGCGCGAGAGCGCGTCGGACATCGCGTCGAGGATCGTCTTCACCGCGAACTCGGTGTCGCGTTGCGTGAGCTGGCTGAACTTGTCGGCCAGCGCTGCGACGAGGTCGGAGCGGGTCATGCCAGGACGGAGTTAAGGCGTTTCCTTGTTGTCCATCTTGGCGCGCAAGAGCGCCCCCAGGCTCGTCGTGCCGGCACTCTCGCGCTCGTTGTTCTGCGACAGGCGCTGCATGGCTTCTTGCTGGTCAGCGCTGTCCTTGGCCTTGATCGAAAGCTGGATGTTGCGCGTCTTGCGGTCGATGTTGACGATCATCACGCTGACCTCATCGCCTTCCTTGAGCACGTTGCGCGCGTCTTCGACGCGGTCACGGCTGATCTCGGACGCACGCAGGTAGCCGACGATGTCATCCGACAGCGTGACTTCAGCACCGCGCGCATCGACCGTCTTCACCTTGCCGGTGACCAGGGCGCCGCGGTCATTGAGCGTCGTGTAGGTGGCAAACGGGTCGCCATCCAACTGCTTGATGCCCAGGCTGATGCGCTCGCGCTCCACGTCCACGGCCAACACCAAAGCCTCGACTTCCTGGCCCTTTTTGTAGTTGCGCACCGCAGCTTCGCCGGGCTCGTTCCACGACAGGTCGGACAGGTGCACCAGGCCGTCGATGCCGGCGGTGAGGCCGACGAAGACGCCGAAGTCGGTGATCGACTTGACGGGGCCTTTGACCTTGTCGCCGCGCTTGACGGTGGACGAGAACTCTTCCCACGGGTTGGCCTTGCACTGCTTCATGCCCAGGCTGATGCGGCGCTTTTCCTCGTCGATCTCGAGCACCATGACTTCGGTCTCGTCGCCGAGCGTGACCACCTTCGACGGCGAGACGTTCTTGTTGGTCCAGTCCATTTCGGAGACGTGCACCAGGCCTTCGATGCCCGGCTCGATTTCCACGAACGCACCGTAGTCGGCGATGTTCGTGACCTTGCCGAACAGGCGCGTGCCTTGCGGGTAGCGGCGCGGGGCGCCCCACCACCCGGGGTCGCCGAGCAGCTTGTTTACCAGCCAGAGGCGGGTGTTATCCGCAGAGAACATAAACACC
>JANMHY010000483.1:0-3429 GCA_031375525.1 Burkholderiales bacterium | reverse complement strand
GGGCCTGCCCGCCCTGTCCCAGGCCCAGGCCATCAAGATCGCCGGCTTGTACGAACTCTCTGGCGCTGGTGCCACGGCAGGCACCAATTTCAAGAACGGCGTGGAGATGGCAGTGGGTGAGATCAACGCCGCCGGCGGCATCCTGGGCAAGAAGATCGAACACTCGATTGCCGACACGCAAAGCAACCCCGGCGTGGCCAAGGGCCTGACCGTGAAGGCCGTCGACGATGGTGCTTTCGCCATCTTCGGCCCGGTGTTCTCGGGCTCGATCATGGTCAGCATGAACGAGACCAAGCGCGCCGAAACGCCCAACTGGACCGGCGGCGAGGCCGCGGCCATCACCGCGCAGGGCAACCCGTATGTGTTCCGCACCGCCTTCGGCCAGTCGAGCTCGTTCCCGAAGCTGGCGACCTACATCAACAGCAAAGCCAAGACGTTGGCGGTGATCTACCAGAACAACGACTTCGGCAAGGGCGGCCGCGACACGCTGGCCAAGCTACTCGCCAACGGACCGACCAAGATCATCTCCGAAGTCGCCACCGACCAGGGCCAGGTCGATTTCTCGGCCGCGGTGCTGAAGAGCAAGCAGGCCGGCGCCGATGCGCTGTTCGTGTACCTCACCGAAGAAGAGTCGGCGCGCGCATTGCGCGAGCTTCGCAAGCAGGGCTACGACAAACCGATCATCGGCGAGACGGTGTTGATCAGCCAGAAGGTGATCGAGCTGGCGGGCGACGCGGCCAACGGCGTCACCGGTCACGTCGGCCTGACGGTCGATGCGCCTATCCCCGAGATGCTGGCCTTCAAGGCCAAGTTCTACCAAGCCTACAAGTACATCCCCGATCACAACGGCATCAAGGGCTACATGGGCATGTACTCGATGAAGGCCGCAATCGAAAAGGCCGGCAAGCTCGACCGCAAGGCCGTTGCGCAGGCCATGCACGGCCTGGTGATCCACAAAAGCAAGGTGCCCGGCATCATCATGGACGTGCGCTTCGACGACAAGGGCGACATCGACCGCGACAGCTTCCTGGTCGAGGTCAAGGGCGGCAAGCAGGTGGTGGTCTCCACGTTGCCGCCGTTGCAGCCGTTGCAGCCGATCAAGTGAGCGCCCCAAAGCTCACTGCGTTGGCATGCGACTGCCGAGTTTCAATCACCGCAGAGGCGCAGAGAGCGCAGAGGTCCGCGGAGGAAGATATCAATGGCTGTTCCTCTGCGAACCTCCGCGTCCTCCGTTCCTCTGCGGTGAATGAAACTGGAGATTCATGAACCTCGACAGCTATTCCGGCGCGACGCGCGTCATCTTCATCGTCGGCGACCCGATCGCGCAGGTGAAGTCGCCGCACGGCGTCACCGAGTCGCTGCGCGAGCGGCGGGCCGATGCGATCGTGGTGCCGGCGCATGTCAAGCCGGCCGACATCGACGCCTTCTTCGCGCTCACCGAGCGCATGCCCAACGTCGACGGCATCATCGTCACCGTGCCGCACAAGTTCGACGCGGCGCGGCTGTGCGCTCACGTCAGTGCTCGCACGCGCTCGATCGGCGCCGCCAACGTCGTGCGCCGTGCGGCCGACGGCACGTGGGAAGCCGACATGTGCGACGGCGAAGGTTATGTCGCCGGCCTGCGCAAAGCCGGTTGCGAGCCGCGCGGCAAACGCGCGTTGCTGGTCGGCGCGGGGGGTGCAGGCAGCGCGATCGCGCATGCGCTGATCGACGCCGGCGTGTCGGCACTGGCCCTGCATGAAGCCGACGTGGCGCGGCGCGAGGCGCTGGCCGCCAAGTTGCGCGCGTACGGCTCGCTCGTGCCGAGCGTCGGCTCCACCGACCCAAGCGGCTTCGACCTGGTCATCAACGCGACGCCGATGGGCATGAAGGCCAGCGACCCGCTGCCGATCGATGCGAGCAAGCTCGCCGAGACGACCTTCGTCGGCGACGTGGTGACGATGCCGCCGGTGCCGCCGCTGATCGCCGCGGCGCGCGGCCTGGGCTGCGGCACGATGACGGGCGCCGGCATGTTCGAAGCGGTGCGCGACCGCATGGTCAATTACTTTCTAGACAAGGCGGCGTGATGAACCTCTACGAACTGACGACGCTGGAGATCAAGGTCTTCAGCAATGCCAAGGTCTATGCGGCCTTGCAAGAACGATTGCCTGCTGCCGGCGGCACCCTCCTCGGCGCGTTCGCCGCCGACATCGGCGATCTCTCGCGGGTGCTGCTGCTGCGCGAGTTCGCCGATGCCAACGCCGCCGCGGCAGCCAAGCAGCAACTCCTGCAGCACACCGACCCGCTCGGTTGCGCCGAGTGGCTGGTGTCGCTGAAGTCGAACAGCTTCGCTCTCTTCCCCTTCCTGCCCGCGCCGAAGCCCGCCGCGCTAGGCAAGTGGTACGAGCTGCGCACCTACTCGCTGCGCCAAGGCAAGCTGGCCGAAACCATCGACGCGTGGAAAGACGCCCTGCCCGCGCGCCACGCGATGAGCCCTTGCATCGGCGCCTTCACCGCGCTCGACGGCGAGCAGCCGCGCTTTCTCAACATCTGGGCCTATCAGAGCGTCGATGAGCGCGCCGCGATCCGCGCCGACGCGGTGGCCAAGGGCGTGTGGCCGCCGAAAGGCGGGCCGGCGAACCTGACGAAGATGCAGTCGGACCTGTGCGTGCCGCTGTCCTTCTCACCGCTGAAATGAAAGCCTCATTCACCGCAGAGGCGCAGAGAGCGCAGAGGTCCGCAGAGGAAAACCATTGATGCATTCCTCTGCGGACCTCTGCGTCCTCCGTTCCTCTGCGGTGAATGAAACTTTGAATTCATGAGCCCACCGCATCGCCTGCCCATCGCCCTGATCGGCGCCGGCGGCATCGGCCGCCCGCACGCCGAACGCATGCTGCGCCACCCTGAGGTGTCGCTGGCCGGCATCGCCGACCCCACGCAGGCCGGCCGCACCTATGCCGAGTCGATCGGCGCGCCGTGGTTTGCGACGCATGCCGAGCTGCTCGACAAGACCCAGCCCGGCGCGGCCTTGGTGGCGACGCCGAACGCCACGCATGCGGCGATAGGCCTGGACTGCATCGCGCGCCGTATCCCGGTGCTGATGGAAAAACCGATCACCGACACGCTGGCCGACAGCGAGCGCCTGTGCGCGGGCGCAGAAGCCGCGAACGTGCCGCTGCTCGTCGGCCACCAGCGCCGCCACAGCGTGCGCGTGCGCACCGCCAAAGCGTGGGTCGCCGAAGGACGCATCGGCCGCCCGGTGGCCGCGCACGCGATGGCCACCTGGCTGAAGCCCGACGACTACTACGACGTGGCTTGGCGCCGCGAGGCCGGCGGCGGGCCGGTGCTGATCAACCTGATCCACGACATCGACCTCCTGCGCCACTTGCTCGGCGAGGTCAGCTCGGTGCAGGCAGTGACGTCGAACGCCGTGCGCGGCTTCGCGGTCGA
>JANMHY010000455.1:0-5225 GCA_031375525.1 Burkholderiales bacterium | reverse complement strand
GCCGGCCATGGCCGCCGTCGTTTCGGAGCCCATGGTCGCGGCCATGTACACACCTTCGACCCAGTTGCGTGCTTCTGTCACGAGCGGCACGGTGGTCGAACGGCGGCCGCCGAAGACGAAGGCGTCGATCGCCACACCTGCGGGGTTGTCCCATTCGGGGTCGAGCGCGGGGTTGTTGGCGGCGACCACGGTGAAGCGCGAGTTCGGGTGCGCCGCCTTGGCGCCGGTTTCCTTCGCCAGCGCCGGCGTCCAGTCCTTGCCCTGCCAGTCGGTCAGGTGCGCTGGCGGCGTGTCGGTCATGCCTTCCCACCACACATCGCCGTCGTCGGTCAGCGCGACGTTGGTGAAGATGGTGTCGCGCTTGAGCGAGGCCATGCAGTTCGGGTTCGTCTTTTGATTGGTGCCGGGCGCGACCCCAAAGTAGCCGGCCTCGGGGTTGATCGCATACAGCCGACCATCCTTGCCCGGCTTGATCCAGGCGATGTCGTCGCCGATCGTCGTCACCTTCCAGCCGTCGAAGCCTTCCGGCGGCACGAGCATCGCGAAGTTGGTCTTGCCGCAGGCGCTCGGGAAGGCGGCGGCGATGTGGCGCTTCGTGCCTTGCGGGTCGGTGACACCCAGGATGAGCATGTGCTCGGCGAGCCAGCCTTGGTCACGCCCCATCGTCGAGGCGATGCGCAGCGCAAAACATTTCTTGCCGAGCAGCGCATTGCCGCCGTAGCCCGAGCCGTAGCTCCAGATCTCGCGCGTCTCGGGGTAGTGAACGATGTACTTGGTGGCGTTGCAGGGCCAGCGCGCGTCTTGCTGGCCGTCTTTGAGCGGTGCTCCGACGGTGTGCACGCAGGGCACGAACTCGCCATCGGCGCCGAGCGTGTCGAGCACCTTGCGGCCCATGCGCGTCATGATGCGCATGTTGACGGCGACATACGGCGAGTCCGACAACTCGACGCCGATGTGCGCGATCGGCGAGCCGATCGGCCCCATCGAAAACGGCACGACGTACATCGTGCGGCCGCGCATCGCGCCCTTGAACAGCCCCGGCGTGCCGTTGTCGAAGCCGTGCTGGAGGATGTTGCGCATGTCCTGCGGGTCCATCCAATGGTTCGTCGGGCCGGCGTCTTCTTTCTTCGCGCAGCAGATGAAAGTGCGGTCTTCGACGCGGGCCACGTCGCTCGGATCGCTGCAGGCCAGGTAGCTGTTGGGGCGCAGGGCCGGGTTCAGGCGGCGCATCGCGCCGCTATCGACCAGTTGCTGGCAAAGCCGGTCGTACTCGGCTTCGGAGCCGTCGCACCAGTAAACGTCTTTCGCTTCCGTCAGCGCAGCGATCTGCGCCACCCAATCGACGAGGCGCTCATGGCGCACATGGGCCGGCACGTTCAGGTGCAAGCCTTCCAGCTGGGGACGGTTCATGGAGTGGGTTCCGGAGGTCATGATGATGAAGTCGGTATCGGGCGAGCCCCCCCAACAAGGAGACAGGCAACACGGGGCTCGCCCCATACCGCTGCAACGCGAGCACTGATTGTGGGCTCGCCGTAACCACGCTGTAACCACCGCAGAGCCGGGGGTCATGCGTGTTCTGTATGGGTCGATGCAACGCACGAACGGCTGCCGATCACAATGGCGTGATGGAAGTCACGAGCGTCAATGTCGGCAGCGCGCGCCGCATCAGCGTCGGTACGCGCACGGTGATGTCGGCGATCGGCAAGCGGCCGGTTGCCGGCCGCGTCGGCGTGCTGCCGCTGGGGCTCGAAGGCGACGAGCAGGCCGATCTGTCCGTGCACGGCGGTTTGGCCAAAGCCGTGTATGCCTATCCGAGCGAACACTTTGCCTTCTGGTGCACGGTGCGCGCGCAGGCCGGCGTGGCGCTTTGGGATGCGGCGCTCGAACCCGGCGCGCTCGGCGAAAACCTCACGTTGACAGGCCTCGCCGAAGACCGCGTCTGGGTCGGCGACGTGCTGCGCTTCCCGCATTGCGCGCTGGCGGTCAGCGAACCGCGCCAGCCTTGCTTCAAGTTCATTGCGGCGATGGGTTTTGCGCACGCGGCCAAGCTGATGGTGCAGTCGGGATGGAGCGGCTTTTATCTGGCGGTGCGCGAGCCGGGGACGATCGAAACCGGCGAGGCGTTCGTGCTCGAGCCCGGGCCGCGCGAGGTGCGCATCGACGAGCTGTTCCGCGCGGTCACTTCGACGCACCGCGCGGCGTGAGGCGGCGCGCGCTCATCCTTGCCGGCGCGCTGGCGCTCGGCGCCTGCGGGCGCAAGAACGCCGCGGCCGGCGTGGCCGTGCCCGCCGGCAGCACCGTGATCGCGCTCGGCGACTCGATCACGTTCGGCACCGGCGCCGACAGCGCCGCCGCGTACCCGGCGCAACTCGCGGCGCTGACCGGCTGGAACGTCGTCAACGCCGGTGTGCCGGGCGACAGCGCGGCCCAGGCGGCAGAGCGGCTGCCGGCTCTGCTCGCAGAACACAAACCGGCGCTCGTCATCGTCAGCGCCGGCGGCAACGACTTCTTGCGCCACGCGCCGGCCGCCGAAACCGAAGCCGCGCTGCGGGGTGCGATCGGTTTGGCGCGCGATGCCGGCGCGCAGGTGCTGTTGGTGGCGGTGCCGCAGCCGACGATCGGCGCGGCACTCGGCGTGGGCCTGTCCGATCACCCGCTGTACGCCAAGCTCGCCGACGAATTGAAACTGCCGCTGCATGCCAACGGCTGGGCCCAGGTGCTCGGCAACGACAAGCTGCGCTCCGACCCGATCCATGCCAACGCCGCGGGCTACCGCGCCTTCGCCGAAGGACTTGCTGCGACACTGCGCAGCACCGGTCACCTGAACAACTGATGCTTGCCTACCGCCACGCCTTCCATGCCGGCAACCATGCCGACGTGCTCAAGCACGTCGTGCTGGCGCAGGTGCTCGTGCACATGGCGGCCAAGGACAAGCCGTTCTCGTACATCGACACGCATGCCGGCGCCGGCGGCTATTCGCTCGAAAGCCGCTACGCGCAGAAGAACGCCGAGGCTTCGGGCGGCATCGAGCGTTTGTGGGCCCGTGACGATCTGCCTGCTGCGCTGGCGCATTACGTGGCGCTGGTGCGCGAATTCAACGGCGGCGGCCATCTGGAGCAATACCCCGGCTCACCGGCCATCGCCAACCTGCTGCTGCGGCCGACCGACCCGCTGCATGCGTACGAGCTGCACCCGACCGACGAAAAGATCCTGCGCGCCTACCTGGCCACGCGCAAGAACGCCAAGGTGGTTCTCGCTGACGGCTTTGTCGCGCTGCCGCACGAGCTGCCGCCGCCATCGCGCCGCGGCGTCGTGCTGATCGACCCGCCGTACGAGATGAAGACCGACTACGCGCGCACGCTCGGCGCGGTGCGCGAAGCGCTGACGCAGTTCGCGCAGGCCGTCGTGCTGGTCTGGGTGCCGCAGGTGGCGCTGGTCGAAGCGCGCGAGTTGCCGCGCCGCCTCGGCAACGCTGCTGCCACGGCGCCGAAGGGCTGGCTTCACGCCGCGCTGACGGTGACACGCGGCGGCGACAAAGGATTCGGCCTGACCGGCAGTGGGGTGGTCGTCGTCAACCCGCCGCACGGTCTGGCCGAGACGCTGCGCGAGGTGCTGCCGTTTCTGGCGCAGGCGTTGGCGCAGTTCGAAGGCGCGGCGCACCGGTTGGACGTACACGCGAAGTAGAAGCACCGGGCGCTGTTCCGCAGGGTATAGCTGCTGTCAATGACAGCACTGCGGACAATGCAGTCTCAGCAGGAGCTTTCGCATGGTCACACTCACGATCCGCGATCTGGACGAGTCGCTCAAGCGCAGCTTGCGCATGCGCGCCGCGAGCCGCAACCGCTCGATGGAAGAGGAGGCGCGGCAGATATTGCGCGCGGCGCTGCTCGAATCACCAGCGCCCGAGAGAGACCTGGCCACTCGCATCCGTGCGCGATTCGTGGGACTGGGTGATGTGACGCTGAACGTCCCACCGCGGGAGCCTGTGCGCGTTCCGCCGAGTTTCGATGAAGCATCGAAAGCTGCTCGCGCCGCGAAGGCAAAGAGCCCGGCGCGAACCAAGCGTCGCGCATGAGCCTACTGCTCGACACCAATGTGCTGTCCGAACTCCTGCGTGCGCAGCCCGACTCAGCCGTGCTGGCTTGGGTGGGCACGCAGCCAGCGAACAGCTTGTTCGTCAGCGCGGTGACACAAGCCGAGATGCTGCTCGGCGCGCGTCTGCTGCCGGCAGAAAAACGGCGCCTAGAGCTGGAGCAGGCGCTCGACGCCATGCTCCGCGAAGACTTTGCCGGCCGCGTGCTGCCATTCGATTCAGGCGCTGCCGCCGATTGCGCCACGGTGGTTGCCGCCCGCCGCCGGGCCGGCGCGCCGATCTCCCAGTTCGACGCCCAGATCGCTGCGATTGCGCTGAGCCATCGTTTGGGCGTGGCCACACGCAACGTGTCGGACTTCGAGGGTTGCGGCCTGACGCTGACGAATCCTTGGGACGGGAGCTGAAGAAAGCTGCGCCCGCTATGCGTCCGGCACCCGCTTCAAGTCCCTGAAGGCCTCGAACAACCAAGACCGCATGCCGATCAGCAGCGTGTATGGCCGCTTCTGATCGGCCGGCAGTTTCTGATCCGCCAGGTGCTGCTGCGCAAAGTCTTGCGCCACGCGCGCCAGTCGTTCGTTGAAGGCCATCGCCAGGCTGCGGCCGATCTGGCCGTGGACTAGCATCAGCATCTCGCCTTCGCCGTCGAAGCCGGTGTCGAAATAGTCGTCCACCACATGGCCGCGGAAGTAGCTCATCACCGGGCCGTTGGGCCGCCAGCGAAAGGTCTTGGCCAGCAGCAGGCGGTAGCGGTTCATCGGCCGCAGCTCGATGATGCCCAGGCGGTCGAGCTTGGCCAGGTAGGCCACGCCCTCGGCCTCGCTGTAGGTGTAGGTGGTGACGATCTGGTCGAAGGTCCACTGCGAAAGGCAGCAGATCGCCATCAGCAGCAGCTTCGGGTCACCGACCACGGCCTGCTCCTGCTCGAGGCCGAGTTCGCCGCGCAGCGGTTGCGCATCGACCATGCGCCGCGCCAGGTCGGCAAAGTCCATCTTCAGCACGCGCAGCACTTCGTCGATGCGCGACAGCG
Source organism: Burkholderiales bacterium (assembly GCA_031375525.1). Lineage (GTDB taxonomy): Bacteria > Pseudomonadota > Gammaproteobacteria > Burkholderiales > Burkholderiaceae_C > CADEEN01. The sequence goes on along the minus strand of JANMHY010000455.1, from coordinate 105 downwards.
GCATGTCGGCCTGCGAGAACATGCGCTTGATGCTCGACTCGGCCATGTCCAGGTGTTCTGCCAGGTCGGCGTAAGTGATGTTGGCCGCCTTGAGTTCGGTCTTCA
>JANMHY010000432.1:0-6904 GCA_031375525.1 Burkholderiales bacterium | reverse complement strand
GCCCAGATCGACCAGGTGCAAGCGCACGAGCGCCGCGATTTCGCGGTCGTCTTCGATCACCAGGACGCGGCGGGGCTTGTGGGCTTGCATCGGCAGGGTCGAGGGTGGGCTGTGCTGGTCGCGTCAGCATCGCGTGACTTTCACATTTTGGTCACTTCGGCGCCAGCCGCTTGCGCGGGCTGCGCGACAGGCCTATGGTCTTGGGCTCGACAGCCGTGCCGAAAGAACAACTTGAACCTCGCGTCCACGGGTGACGCGCTCGCGGTTCGGGGCAGCGCATTCGAACAACAAGACGAACTCGCTCGCGACGAGCGATTCGTGCTCTGCCGCGCGCGGCGCGAGCGCGACGGCGCCAGCGTGCTGCTCAAGCGCCCGCTCGACGCGGCGGCGTCCGCAGCCGACATCGCGCTGCTGGGACGCGAGTTCGAGCTGTTGCGCAGCCTGCCGCTGGACAGCATCACCAAGCCGCTCGAGCTGTTGAGCGATGCGCTCGTGCTCGAAGACCATGGCGGCAAGACGCTGGCCGCAACCATGCGCGAAGGCAGCCCGCCGCTGGGCTGGGTTCTCGACTACGCCACACAACTCGCTGCGGCGCTGGCCGAGCTGCACCGCTGCGGCGTCATCCACCGCGGGCTGCGTCCGCAGGCGGTGCTGGTCGAAGGCCCAGCGCGGCGCATCCGCCTGGCCGATTTCAGCGACGCCGCGCGCGGTGCCGCCGAGGCCGCCGCGCCGCTGCCGGCGCGCCTGTACCGCAGCCGCCTGGCCTATGCCGCGCCCGAGTACAGCGGACGCATCGGTCACGGCTGCGACGAGCGCAGCGATTTCTATTCGCTCGGCGTGCTGCTCTACGAGCTGCTGTGCGGCCGCCTGCCGTTCGACAGCGCCGACCCGCTGGCGTTGATCCATGCGCATGTGGCCCGGCTGCCGCCGGCGCCGGTGGAGCTCGATGCGGCGCTGCCGCTGCCGCTGTCGCAGATCGTCATGAAGCTGCTGGCCAAAGCGCCCGAGGAACGCTTTCAGAGCGAGCAGGCGCTGCAGCGCGATCTCATGCGCTGCCGCCAGGAGTGGGGCCGCCATGGCCGCGTGCTGCCGTTCGAGATCGGCGCGCGCGACGTGCCCGAGCAGTTCTCGGTGCCGCGCCGCCTCTACGGTCGCGACGCCGAGCGCGCGCTGCTGTGCTCGGCCTTCGAGCGCGCGCGCGAAGGCAGGGCGCGCCTGCTGCTCGTGGCCGGCTACGCCGGTGTCGGCAAGACGACGCTGATCCGCGAGCTGCGCGAGCCGGCCGCGCGCGCGCAGGGCCTGTTCGTCAGCGGCAAGTTCGAGCAGCTCTCAGGCGACGCGCCGTACCGGGCGCTGACGCAGGCGCTGCGGCAGTTGGTGCAGCGCTTGCTGGCCGAGCCGGCGCCGCAGTTGGCGCGGCGGCGCGAGCGACTGACGCGCGCCCTCGGCGACAACGTGTCGACCGTCGCCGCGCTGATTCCCGAGCTGGCGGCGCTGCTCGGCGTGGCCGGGCCGCTGCCGCCGCCGTCGCCGCTGCCGCCGGCCGAGGCCAACAACCGCTTGCGGCTGGCGTTCCAGAACTTCATCGCCAGCCAGGCCAGCGCCGAGCAGCCGCTGGTGCTGTTTCTCGACGATTTGCAATGGGCCGACAGCGCGTCGCTGCAACTGCTCGAATCGATGCTGTCGAGCTCGGCGCTGCGCCACCTGCTCTTGGTGGGCGCCTACCGTGACAACGAGGTCGAGCCCGGCCACCGCCTGCTGGCCACCGTGGCCGCGTTGCAGGACGCGGGGTTGGCGATCGAGCGCCTCGACCTCGCCCCGCTCGCATTGCCCGCGCTGACGCAGCTCACCGCCGACACGCTGCACGTGGCCGCCGACAAAGCTGCGCCGCTGGCCGAGCTGCTGCTGGCCAAGACCGCGGGCAACCCGTTCTTCACCACGCAATTCCTGATGTCGCTGCACCGCGACGGCCTGATTGCCTTCGACGCCGAGCACGCGAGCTGGGGCTGCAGGATCGAGCGCGTTGCGGCGGCCAGTACCACCGACAACGTGGCCGACCTGATGAGCCGCAAGATCGACCGCTTGCCGCCGGTGACGCAGGGCGTGCTGACGCTGGCCGCCTGCGTAGGCCACCGCTTCGACGCGCGCACGCTGGCGGTGGTGAGCGAGCAGAGCCTGCAGGCAACGCTCAGCGACCTCGCCGAAGCAGAACTCGAAGGCCTGATCGTGGCCGAGGATGAACATGCCTTCGCCTTCCTGCACGACCGCGTGCAGCAGGCTGCGTACGCGCGCATCGCGCCCGAGCGGCGGCCGCATGTGCACCTGTCGGTGGGCCGGCTGTTGCTGGCCCAGCGCGCTGGCGGTGCCGACGACGACGAGCCGCTGTTCGACATCGTCTCGCACCTCAACCAAGGCGCCGCGCTGATCGAGTCGAGCGCCGAGCGGCTCGACCTGGCACGCCTGAACCTCAGCGCCGGACGCAAGGCCCGCCAGACCTCGGCCTTCGGCTCGGCGCTGGCCTACTTCGGCGCCGGCATCGGCTTGCTGCGCGAGTCGCATTGGCACTCGCATTACGAACTCGCGTTCGCGCTCTGGTTCGGGGCCGCGCAGTGCCAGTACCTGAGTGGCGACTTCGATGGTGCCGAGGAGGCGATGGCCACGCTGCTGAAGCACGCCGCGGGCGCGCTCGACCGCGCCGGCGTGTTCGGCTTGCGCATGGTGCAGTACGAGAACATGGCGCGCTATGCCGATGCACTGGCCAGCGCGCGCGAGGGCCTGGCGCTGTTCGACATGGTGCTGCCCGAGAGCGACGCGCACAAGGAAGCCGCGCTGGCGCAAGAGATCGAAGGCATCGAATCACTGATCGGCAAGCGCACCATCGCTTCGCTGATCGACCTGCCGCCGATGCACGACGCCGGCATGCGCATGGTGATGAACATCCTCACCGACATCTGGTCGCCGGTGTACATCCTCGGCGACGCCGTGCTGGCGCGGCTGATCTCGGCGCGCATGGTGCTGCTGTCGCTCCAACATGGCCAGTGCGAGGAGTCGGCCTACGGCTATGTCACGCATGCCATCACGCTGGGCCCGGTGCGGCGCGACTACGAGGCCGCGTTCGCCTTCGGCAGCCTGGCGCTGCAGGTCAACCAGCGCTTCGACGACCGCCGCCGCCGCGCCAAGATCCACCAGCAGTTCCATGCGCATGTGAACCTGTGGTGCCGGCCGATGCAGACCTGCATCGACTACGCGAAGGAGGCCTGCCGCAGCGGCCTGGCCAGCGGCGACTTTCTCTATGCGGCCTATGGCGCGTCGACCGAATCGTGGCCGGCGATCGTCTCCTGCCAGGACTTGGGCGAGTGCGTGCGCAGCCTGGAGCCGAATCTCGCGCTGGTGGTCACGCTGCGCAACACCGCCTTCGCCGATACCTTGCGCATGGTGATGAGTTGGGCCCGCGCGCTGCAGGGTGGCACCAATGCGCCGCTGTCGCTGTCGCACAGCGAGGGCGACGGCTTCGACGAAGCGGCCTATGCGCAGACCTACCGCGACAACCCCTTCTTCTCGATGTTCCACGCCATCGCGCGGCTGCACATCGGCTACTTGCAGGGCGATCAGCCGCAGGCCTTGGCGGCTGCGCGCGCCGTGCGCCGCAGCGCGCACCAGCTCACCGGCATGATCTGGAGCGTGCTGTTCGACTTCTGGGGCAGCCTGACGCTGGCCGCAAACCTCGAACGCGCCGCCGATGCAGCCGAACGCGAAGACTGGCTGGCCTTGATGCGCACGGCGCAGGCCTCGCTGGCAGTGCTGGCGCGCAGTTGCGCCGCCAACTTCCGCTGCCACGCGCTGCTGCTCGACGCCGAACTCGAACGCATCGGTGGCCGCCAGGACGCGGCGCTCGACCGCTACGAGCAAGCCATCGCCCAGGCCGACGAAGCGGGCTCGGTGCAACAACAGGCGCTGGCCAACGAGCTGTTCGCCAGGTTCTGGCTCGGCCGCGGCAACCGCGGCATCGCTGCGTTGTACCTGCGCGCGGCGCTGGCGCACTACCGCGCCTGGGGTGCGCAAGCCAAGGTGCGCCAGATGATCGAGCGCCATGGCGAGCTGCTGGGGCCGCTCGTGCAGACGCGGCCTGCCGCCGCGATCGAGAACCTGGATCTGGCCACCATCGTCAAGGCCGCGCATGCCATCGCCGAGTCGTCTGAACTCGAACGCGTGTTCGAACGCTTGCTGCAGATCGCGATCGAAAACGCCGGCGCACGCCGCGGCCTGCTGATCGAAGAAAGCGACGGCGAGTTGCAGCTCGTGGCCGAAGGCCTCAGCGACGGCAGCCCGGTGACGCTGCTGCACGGCGCGCCGCTGCAGGAAGAGCCCGCGCGCTGCAGCCGCGCTGTCGTCGATTACGTGTGGCGCACGCGCGCGAGCCTGGTGATCGACGACGCGAGCGCGGACGATCGCTTCGCCGGCGATGCCTACGTGGCCGCGACACGGCTGAAGTCGGTGCTGTGCCTGCCCGTCGTTCACCAGGGCGAGATCAGCGCCATCCTCTACCTGGAAAACGATCTCGCGCGCGAGGCCTTCGATCCGCGGCGCATCGAGCTGATCGAGATCCTGATGGCGCAGGGCTCGATCTCGCTGGCCAATGCGCGCCTGGCGCACCGCATGCGCCGGGAGATGGGCGAGCGACAACACGCCGAGGACACGCTGCGCGCCATCGAGTCCGGCACCGCGGCCGTCACCGGCGCCGACTTCTTCCGCGCGCTGGTGCGCAACCTGGCGCATGCGCTCGGCGTGCGCTATGCCTTCGTCGCCGAGTGCTGCGCCGGCGCCGAAGGTGCGCGGGCGAGGGCACGCATGCGCGCCTTCTGGAAGGGCGACCGCTTCGGCAGCGAGCTGGAGTACGCAACCCGCGGCACGCCCTGTTGGGAGGTGCTCGAAGGCAAGACCTGCCACTACGCGCAGGACGTGCAGGCGCTGTTCCCTGAAGACGAAAGCCTCGCCTGGTGGGACGCCGACAGCTACCTCGGCATGCCACTGCTCGGCTCGGCCGGCGAGGTGATCGGCCACATGGCGGTGCTGGACAGCCGGGCGCTCGCCGATGCGAGCGTGGCCACGTCGGTGATGAGCCTGTGTGCCGGCCGCGCCGGCGCCGAGCTGGAGCGCCTCAAGGCGGCCGAGGGCCAGCAGCGCGCGCTGGCCGAAGTGCAAGTGCTGAAGAACCGGCTGCAGGAGGAAAACATTTATCTGCGCCGCGAGCTGATCGCCAACGTCTCGCACGACCTGCGCAGCCCGCTGGCGTCGCTGCGCGGTTACCTCGAGACCCTGCTGCTCAAGGAGCAGGCACTGACCGAGTTCGAGCGCCGCAGCTATCTCGAGATTGCGCTGCGCCAGTCGCAGCACCTGCAGACCCTGATCAGCGAGCTGTTCGAGCTGGCGCGGCTCGACTTCGAGGGCTACCGAATCGACGCCGAGCCGGTGCAACTCGGCGAGTTGGCGCGCGACGTGGCGCAGAAGCTCGGCCTCGCAGCGCAGACGCGGCAGGTGGCGCTCGATCTCGACATCGAGCCCGAGTTGGGCCTGGCGCGCGCCGACATCGGCCTGATCGAACGCACGCTGACCAACCTGATCGAAAACGCGCTCGCGCACACGCAAGCCGGCGGGCGCATCGTGCTGTCGATGCGTGCGCAAGGCGCGCGCGTGGCGCTGTGCGTCAGCGACAACGGCAGCGGCATCGCCGCACACGACCTGCCGCGCATCTTCGAGCGCTTCTACCGCGCCGACAACAAGGCGCGCACGCGCGACGACAAAGGCAGCGGCCTCGGCCTGGCCATCGTCAAGCGCATCGTCGAGCTGCACGGCAGCGAGATCCGCGTCGGCAGCGTGGAGGGTCGCGGCACCAGCGTCGGCTTCGATCTGCCGCTGGCGTAGTCGGCGAGGACTATGCATCTGATGCAGTGACGGGCAACATCACGCATCATGCGCACCACCATCGACATCGACGATCCGATCCTGAAGGAGCTGAAGCGCCTGCAACGGCGCGAAGGCAAGTCGTTGGGGCGCCTGGTGTCCGATCTGCTGGCGCGTTCGCTGGCCGATGCACGGGCCTCCTCGCCGCACGACGCACCGAGCCTGCGCTGGATCAGCCGCTCGATGCGGGCCCGCGTCGATCTGGCCGATAGGGATGCCGTCTGGCGCGCGATGGACGACGCGACCGCGCCATGAGCTTCGCGGTCGATGTCAACCTGCTGCTCTACGCCTCCGACGCCACCCATCTGGCCCACCCGAAAGCGCCGGCATTCTTCGACCGCTGCGTCAGCGCACGCGAGGTGTTCTGCATGGCGTGGCCTACCCTGATGAGCTACCTGCGCATGGCGACTCATTCGGCGCTGTTCACGCGCCCGCTGACACCCGACGAGGCGGCGCGCAATGTGGAGGCGTTGATCGGCTTGCCGCACGTGCGCGTGATCAGCGAGGAAGAGGGCTTCTGGCCGATCTACCGCGTGGTCGCTGCCTCTGTTGCCGCCCGCGGCAACCTCGTGCCTGACGTGCACCTGGCCGCACTGCTGCGCCAGCACGGCATCCGCACGCTCTACACGCACGACCGCGATTTCCGGCGCTTCGATTTCCTCGACGTGCGCGATCCGCTCGAATCCGACGCCTGAAATCGACCTTCGCGGCAACGATCAGCAGCGCTGACCGAGTCCGAGCGCCGCAGCTATCTCGCGATCGCGCTGCGCCAGTCGCAGCACCCGCAGACCCTGATCAGCGAGCTGTTCGAGCTGGCGCGGCTGGACTTCGAGGGCTTGCGCATCGACGCCGAGCCGGTGCAACTCGGCGATCTGGCGCAACCGGCAAGCCGCATCGCACAACTGCTGCCGCAGCGTTGGCCGCCATCAGGCACTGCAGCTCG
>JANMHY010000430.1:0-5796 GCA_031375525.1 Burkholderiales bacterium | reverse complement strand
CGAATATCGGTCATGAAGAAAGGCTCTTGTGGGTCGAGGAAGAACGTGATGCCGGCACGGGGTCGAAGCCGCCGTCGCACCAGGGATGGCAGCGCAGCACGCGCCGCGTGGCAAGGTAAGCGCCCGCTGCCGCGCCATGCTTCTCGAGCGCGTCGAGTGCATAGCGCGAGCAGGTCGGCTCGAAACGGCAGGCGCTGCCGAGCCACGGGCTGAGGAAGAAGCGATAGGCGCGGATCGGCGCGGCCAACAGGCGGCGCGGCCACAGCGCCAACGGGCTCGTCTTCATCGGGCGGCGACCTGTGCGAACAGCAGATCGAGCTCGGCGCGCACCGCAGCGCGCAGCGCGTCCGAGGCCGCGCTCGGGAACTGCTGGCGGTCGAACGGGCCGCGTTGGCGGATCAGGATCTGCCGGCCCGACCAGCGGTCGAGACGGCGGCGCAGAGCTTCGCGTATCTGGCGCTTGATCAGATTGCGTGTGGCCGCACGCTTGGCATGCCGCTTCGGCACAACCAGAGCCAGGCCGAGCGGCGGGGTGACCACAAAAACAGAGTTATCCACAGATTCGGTCCGGTCTGGTGCGGCTTCGGTGGGTAACTCCTGCGCAACCGGCTTTTGCGGCGCGGCTTGCAGGACAAAGTGCGCCGTCTTGGCGAGGGTGGGGGCAGACAGCAGCGCTTTCAATGCGTCGCCGCCCAAGGCCACCCAGGGCGACCCGGGCGGCGGGCGGGCCGTCGTCGGCACGGCCGCGGCCGGCCGCTGGCTCAGACAGCCAAGCGCTTGCGGCCCTTGGCGCGGCGCGCGTTGATCACAGCGCGGCCGCCGCGGGTCTTCATGCGGACGAGAAAGCCGTGCGTGCGGGCGCGTCGCGTCTTCGATGCTTGGTAGGTGCGTTTCATGAGTCGGTCCGGTTGGAGTGAGGATGGCGCGCGGCGCGTTTCGGAAAAACCCGCGATTGCATCACGAAGAGGATAGCCGGTCAACGACGCTGGGCTCCAGACCTCCCAGGATGTCAAGGCCGAGCGCGTCCGAAAACTGTGGATAAACCGCGCCATGGGGCTTTCGGCTGGACTACACTCGCGCCGCTCCAAAAGAACTTGTCCACAATGAGCGACGACCTCTGGCAGCGCGGTTGCGAGCAACTGGCCGCCGAACTCCCCGAACAGCAATACAACACCTGGATCCGCCCGCTGCCGCCGGCCGACGTGGCCGTCAACGGGCAGTCCGCGGTGGTGTCGCTGCGCGTGCCCAATCGCTTCAAGCTCGACTGGATCCGCTCGCAATATGCCAGCCGGATCGAAGACGTGCTGACGCGACTGGCCGGCCAGCCCGTGTCTTTGCAGCTTCATCTGGCGCTGGCGCCGATCAGGCCAGCCGCGGTGGTCGCCGCGCCGGCGCTGGTGGGGCTGCCGCGCGCCGGCGACCCGCCGTCCCGGGCGGCCACCGTGCTGCCGGTGCACCGCTTGAACGCCGCGCTGACCTTCGATTCGCTGGTCGCCGGGCGCGCCAACCAGATGGCCCGCACCGCGGCGCTGCATGTCGCCGGCAACCCGGGCCACATGTACAACCCGCTGTTCATCTACGGCGGCGTCGGCCTGGGCAAGACGCACCTCGTGCATGCGGTGGGCAACGCGCTTCTCAAGGACCGCAGCGATGCGCGCGTGCTCTACCTGCATGCCGAGCAGTTCATCAGCGACGTCGTCAAGAACTACCAGCGCAAGACCTTCGACGAGTTGAAGGCCAAGTACCACTCGCTCGACCTGCTGCTGATCGACGACGTGCAGTTCTTCGCCGGCAAGGACCGCACGCAGGAGGAGTTCTTCAACACCTTCGAAGCGCTGCTGGCCAAGAAGGCCCACATCATCATGACCAGCGACACCTACCCGAAAGGGCTGGTGGACATCGACGAGAGGCTGACCTCGCGCTTCGACTCCGGCCTCACAGTGGCGATCGAGCCGCCGGAGCTGGAGATGCGCGTCGCCATCCTGATCCGCAAGGCGCTGGCCGAGGGCTCGGAGATGCCCGAGGACGTGGCGTTTTTCATCGCCAAGAACGTGCGCGCCAACGTGCGTGAATTGGAAGGCGCTTTGCGCAAGGTCATCGCCTACGCGCGTTTTTCGCAGAAGGACGTGGCGATCGGCCTGGCGCGCGAGGCGCTGCGCGACCTGCTGTCGATCCAGAACCGGCAGATCGGCATCGAGAACATCCAGAAGACCGTCGCCGACTTTTACAAGATCAAGGTCGCCGACATGTACAGCAAGAAACGCCCGGCCTCGATCGCGCGACCACGGCAGATTGCGATGTACCTGGCCAAGGAGATGACGCAGAAAAGCCTGCCCGAGATCGGCGACAGCTTCGGCGGCCGTGATCACACGACGGTGTTGCACGCAGTGCGCAAGATCGGCGGCGAGCGGACGAAGAACCCCGAGCTGAACCAGCAGTTGCATGTGCTCGAGCAGACCTTGAAAGGCTAGAGATGAAAGCCTGTGGACCGTTTGCTGGCAACCGTGCTCTTGTCCACCGCTACCGAGGTGCCGCCAAAGTTGTTGTCGGTGACTCCCGCCTCGGCACACCCGGTCACGCACAGGGCTTGTCATCAGCCAAGCCCTTGAAAACTCAGGCGAAAATGCGGTTCTCCACAGAAGGCGTTGCCCTCTACTACTAACACCAGTCTTAAAAAGAAGACTTGAGGAAGAGAACAACATGATCGTGTTCAAGGCTGCGCAAGACCAGGTGCTGGGTGCATTGCAATCGGTCGCCGGCATCGTCGAGCGTCGGCACACGCTGCCGATCCTGGCCAATGTGCTGATGCGCAAAACGGCCGGGCGCATCGAGTTCACGACCAGCGATCTGGAGATCCAGGTCCGTACCGCGGCCGAACTCGGCGGTGACGCCGGCAACTTCAGCACGACCGTGGGCGCACGCAAGCTAATCGACATCTTGCGTACCTTGCCGCCCGACCAGATCGTGACGCTGTCGGCGAACCAGAACAAGCTGACGCTGCAAGGCGGCAAGAGCCGCTTCACGCTGCAGACGCTGACGGCGGACGACTTCCCACTCGTCAACGAAGCGGTCGATTTCGGACCCTCGTTTTCTGTGCCGCAGAAAACGCTGAAGAGCCTGATCAACCAAGTGCACTTTGCGATGGCGGTGCACGACATCCGCTACTACCTCAACGGCATCCTCTTCGTCGCTGAAGGCAAGGTGCTGACGCTCGTTGCCACCGATGGCCACCGCCTCGCGCTGGCGCAAGCGACGCTCGACGTGGACATCCCGAAGCAGGACGTGATCCTGCCGCGCAAGACGGTGCTCGAACTGCAGCGTCTGTTGAAAGACGAAGACACGCCTATCGAGATGCGTTTTGCCGGCAATCAAGCCAAATTCGGTTTCTCCGGCATGGAGTTCGTGACCAAGCTCGTTGAAGGCAAGTTCCCGGACTACAACCGCGTGATCCCGAAGACGCTGAAGAACTCGGTGACGCTCGGCCGCGCGCCATTGCTTTCCAGCCTGCAACGCGCGGCGATCCTGACCAGCGAAAAGTTCAAGGCAGTGCGCGTCAATATCGAGCCCGGCACGCTGCGCTTGACGGCCAGTAATGCGGAGCAGGAAGAGGCCAAGGAAGAGCTTGAAGTCGACTACGGTGGTGATGCCATAGAGATTGGCTTCAACGTCACCTACCTGATCGATGCGCTGGCCAACACCAGCGCCGAGATGGTCAAGCTCGAATTGCAGGACGGCAGTTCGAGCGCGCTGTTTTCGCTGCCCGACCAGCCAGGGTTCAAGTACGTCGTCATGCCGATGCGTATCTAGAGCGCGACTGTTTTTCCACGAGCCGCGAGCGGGCCACAGTGCCCGCTTGTGCTTTCTTAGATTGATGCATTGACCCGATGACCGACGTTCCGACCCCCAAGCCCAGCGACCCAGACGCCCCGCAAGACGGCTACGGCGCCGATTCGATCCAGATCCTCGAAGGCCTGGAAGCGGTGAGAAAGCGCCCGGGCATGTACATCGGCGACACGTCGGACGGCACCGGCCTGCACCATCTCGTCTTCGAAGTCGTCGACAACTCGATCGACGAATCGCTGGCCGGGCATTGCGACGACATCATCGTCACCATCCACACCGACAACAGCATCAGCGTCATCGACAACGGCCGCGGCATCCCGACCGGCGTCAAGATGGACGACAAGCACGAGCCCAAGCGTTCGGCCGCAGAAATCGCACTGACCGAGCTGCACGCCGGCGGCAAGTTCAATCAGAACAGCTACAAGGTCTCGGGTGGCCTGCACGGCGTGGGTGTGTCGTGTGTCAACGCGCTTTCCAAGCAATTGCGCCTGACAGTGCGCCGCGATCACAAGGTGCACCTGCTCGAATTCAAGAAGGGCATCCCGCAGGACCGCTTGCTCGAAATGCGAGACGGCTTCGAAGTCAGCCCGATGAAAATCATCGGCGAGACCGACAAGCGTGGCACCGAAGTGCACTTCCTGCCCGACGACGAGATCTTCCAGAACATCGACTTTCACTACGACGTGGTGGCCAAGCGGCTGCGCGAGCTTTCGTTCCTGAACAACGGCGTCAAGATCCGCCTCGTCGATGAACGCAACGCCAAGGAAGACAACTTCGCCTATGTCGGCGGCGTCAAAGGTTTTGTCGAGTTCATCAACCAAGGCAAGAAGGTCCTGCACCCGAACATCTTCCACGCCATCGGCGAGAAGATGAGCGAGCAGAACACACCGGTCGGCGTCGAAGTGTCGATGCAGTGGAACGACAGCTACAGCGAGAACGTGCTCTGCTTCACCAACAACATTCCGCAGCGTGACGGCGGCACGCACCTGACGGGCCTGCGCGCGGCGATGACACGCGTCATCAACAAGTACATCGAAGAGCACGAGTTCGCGAAGAAGGCCAAGGTCGAAGTCACCGGCGACGACATGCGCGAAGGCCTGGCCTGCGTGATCAGCGTCAAGGTGCCCGAGCCGAAGTTCAGCTCGCAGACGAAAGACAAGTTGGTGTCATCGGAAGTGCGCGGCCCGGTCGAAGAGATCGTTGCCGCCAAGCTCACCGAGTGGCTGCAGGAGAACCCGAACGACGCCAAGATCGTCTGCGGCAAGATCGTCGATGCCGCGCGTGCGCGCGAGGCCGCACGCAAGGCGCGTGAAGCGACGCGCAAGACCGTGCTCGGCAGCATGGGCCTGCCCGGCAAGCTCGCCGACTGCTCGATCAAGGATCCCGAGTCCGCGGAGCTCTTCATCGTCGAGGGCGACTCCGCCGGCGGCTCGGCGAAGATGGGCCGCGACCGCACCTACCAGGCGATCCTGCCGCTGCGCGGGAAGATCATCAACTCCGAGAAGAACCGGATCAACAAGGTCCTCTCGAACAACGAGATCCAGGCGATGATCACCGCGATCGGCACCTCGATCGGCGACGAGTTCGACATCGCCAAGCTGCGCTACCACCGCGTGATCGTGATGACCGACGCCGACGTCGACGGCTCGCACATCCGGACGCTGATCCTGACGTTCCTCTACCGCCAGATGCCGGAGCTGATCGAGCGCGGCCACATCTACATCGCCGTGCCGCCGCTCTACAAGGTCAAGCTCGGCAACCAGGAGTACTACTTCTAGAAGGACGCCCAGCTCGAGGAGCTACTCGTGCGCGAGCGTGTCGGTGAACTCGTCATCTCGTCGCGCGCCGGCGAGGCGCTGAAGCTGACCGAGGCTCGCTGGGGCCGCTTCATGCGCGCGCTGGCCGAGTTCGAGGGCTGGCTCGCGCGTCTGCGCGTCGACTATGGGGCCGCCG
>JANMHY010000425.1:0-4046 GCA_031375525.1 Burkholderiales bacterium | reverse complement strand
GTCTTCTTCGACGAAGCCGCGAAGACGATCACGATCCGCGACAACGGCATCGGCATGAGCGAGGCCGAGGCGATCGAGCACCTGGGCACGATCGCCAAGAGCGGCACACGCGACTTCATCGCCAAGCTCGGCGACAAGAAGGGCGACGCCAACCTGATCGGCCAGTTCGGCGTCGGCTTCTATTCGGGCTTCATCGTCGCCGACCGCATCAGCGTCGAGTCGCGCCGCGCCGGGCTCACGGCTGCCGAGGGCGTGCGCTGGACGAGCGACGGCAGCGGGCAGTTCGACGTCGAGACCATCGACAAGCCGACTCGCGGCACCGACGTGACACTGCACCTGCGCGACGGCGAAGAAGACTTCACGAAGACCTGGAAGCTGAAGTCGATCATCAGCAAGTACTCGGACCATATCTCGCTGCCGATCCTGATGAAGAAGGAGAAGTGGATCGCCGAGGAAGCGAAGACGGTGCTCGAGGACGAATGGGAAACCGTCAACAAGGCAGCGGCGCTGTGGACGCGGCCGAAAAGCGAAGTCACCGACGCCGAGTACCAGGAGTTCTACAAGCAGATCAGCTACGACAGTGACGCGCCGCTGGCGTACACGCACAACCGCGTCGAAGGCCGCAGCGAGTACACGCAACTGCTGTACGTGCCGGCCAAGGCACCGTTCGACATGTACAACCGCGACAAGCGCGTCGGCGTCAAGCTGTATGTCAAACGCGTCTTCATCATGGACGATGCGCAGGCGCTGATGCCCGCGTACCTGCGCTTCGTCAAAGGCGTGATCGATTCGGCCGACCTGCCGCTCAACGTCAGCCGCGAGCTGCTGCAGGAAAGCCGCGACGTGAAGACGATCCGCGAAGGCGCCACCAAGCGCGTGCTGTCGATGCTCGAAGACCTGGCCGAGAACCAGAAGGACAAGTACGCCGCGTTCTGGCAAGAGTTCGGCGCGGTGATGAAAGAAGGCGTCGGCGAGGACCATGCCAACGCCGAGCGCCTGGCCAAGCTGCTGCGTTTTGCGTCCACACACGCCGACGACGGCGTTTCGTTGGCCGACTATCTGTCGCGCATGAAGGAAGGCCAGGAGACCATCTACTACGTGACCGCGGACACATTGCCGGCCGCCAAGTCGAGCCCGCAGTTGGAGGTCTTCCGCAAGAAGGGCATCGAGGTCCTGCTGCTCGCCGATCGTGTCGACGAGTGGATGCTTGCTCATCTGTACGAGCACGAAGGCAAGGCGCTGCAATCGGTGGCCAAGGGCGCGGTCGATCTCGGTTCGCTGCAGGACGAGGAAGAGAAGAAGGCGATCGAAGCCGCCGCCGAAGCCTTCAAGCCGATGCAGGAAAAACTCAAGGCGGCGCTGAAGGACCGCGCGAAGGATGTGCGCGTGACGACACGGCTGGTCGATTCACCGGCCTGTCTCGTCGTCGAAGAAGGCGACATGAGCGGGCACCTGACGCGCATGTTGAAGCAGGCCGGGCAGAAGGCGCCGGCGAGCCAGCCGATCCTCGAAGTCAATGCGCAGCATGCGTTGGTCAAGCGCTTGGAGACCGACGACAAGCACTTCGACGATCTGGCGAACTTGCTGTTCGACCAGGCCTGGCTCGCCGAAGGCGGCCAGCTCGAAGACCCGGCGTCGCATGTGCAGCGCGTGACGCGCTTGTTGACGTCTAGCTGAGCAGCGCCGGTTCGCGCATCGCGTCGATCTGCTCCGAGATCTGCATCGCCTGCTGCGCCCAGTAGCTGCCGCTGCCGAACCACGGAAACGCGATCGGGAAAGCGGGGTCGCTCCAGCGCTCGGCGATCCACGCGCTGTGGCAGATCATGCGCAGCGTGCGCAGCGGCTCGACGAGCGCGAGCTCGCGTTCATCGAAGCGCGTGAACGTGCGGTAGCCCTCCAGCAGCGTGGCGATCTGCATGCGCATCGTCTGTGTGTCGCCCGACAGCAGCATCCACAGGTCCTGCACCGCAGGGCCGTTGCAGGCATCGTCGAGATCGACCACATGCGGGCCCTCGTCGCGCCACATGATGTTGCCCGGGTGGAAGTCGCCGTGCAGGCGCAGCGTTCGCACTGCACCGACGCCGGCGAAGGCTTGCTCGATCAGCGCCAGCGCCTCGTCGCAGCGCGCCAGCCACACGTCGCGCTCGCCGTCAGGGATGTACGCGCCGCTCGTCAAACGCTCGCGCGCTGCGGCGACCCAGGTCGGTCCGATCGTGCGCCGGTGCGCGAATGCCGAGCGCTGGCCCACGGCATGCAGCCGGCCGAGAAAGCGGCCCAGCCATTCGAGCACGTTCGGATCTTCCAGTTCGGGCCCACGGCCGGCATGGCGGTCGCTCGCAGTGACGCGGTACGTCACGCCACCCAGCGTGACATGCGCAAGCGTCGGCGGCGTGCCGAGCAGCGCAGCCGATGCATCGACGGCCAGCAACACACGCGGCGCGATCACCGGCACGTCGTCGCTGACCAACTCGTTGGCGAACGCGTGTTCTTCGAGGATCTGCGCGTCGCTCCAGCGGCCCGGCCGATAGAATTTTGCGACGACGACGCTGCCGTCTTCCAGGTGCACCTGGAAAACGCGGTTCTCGTAGGAGTTGAGCTGCAAGAGGCGGCCGTCGCCGCGCAGTCCGAGCGCATCGAGCGCTTCGAGCACGCGGGCCGGCTCGAGATCGGCGTAGCCCGGCGGCGGGACAGCGGGAGAGTCGGCAGCGCGTGGCGTCATCCACGCATTGTCGGCGCGTCAGTTGTGGGTGCCGGTGCCCGGCAAGCGTTGCCCTTCGCCGGGCAGCGTGTCGTCGGCGTCGTCCAGGCGCTCGGGCTCGCGCCCCGGCAGCTCGACATCGAGCGCAGACGATGCGCGCTCGGCGCGCGTCGGGTCGTACGGCGGCAACTCGCCGGTGAGGCTGTTGTCGCCCCGAACGTCGGGCGCAAAGAACGAATCCTGGAAGAAGGTCGAGTCTTGCCACAGCGTGGCGCGTTCGCGGCGTCGCATCGGCGTGACCGACGTCGGCGCGGGTTCGTCGCGTGTGCTCGGGCGGCTCGGCGCCGGCTGCGGACCGCGCGACGACGAAGCGCCTTGCGGCACCAGCAACTGCAACTCGGCGATCGACGGCAGGTTGTCCACCGGACAACGCAGGTAACGCACGCGGCAGGCACCGAGCACCGATTGCTTGATCTGCAGCACGCGGCGCGAGTTGCCGCGGTCGGTGTCGAGATCGATTGCCGCCAGCACGCGGCCGTTGGCGCTGCAGATGGCAAACGTGACGTGGATCGCGCCCAGCAAGTCGTACCAGTAGCGCACCTCGTTCGGATCGGCCGGCTGGCAGAAGCGCACCAGCGGCAGCTTCGACAACACGATGTGATGCGGCAGCGCTTCGCGCAGTTGGCGATAGACGCGCCGCTCGTCGGTCGAGAACACGGGCCGCGGCGCGAGCGCCCACTCAGAGGGCAGCGGTTGCGGTTGCGGCGCCTGGCGGCGCGCCATGCGCCAGGCGATGAGAACGGCCGCCAGAATGACCAGCGAGGCCAGCGCAACGATCCACGGCAGCAAGGTTTCCATGAGCGCCAAAGTGCTCGGCCGCAGCGGTGATTCAACGCCTGGGCGACCGAAGGTTTCGAGTGCCGCGATGGTAATCGCAGTGTCGGCGCCGCACTCTTGGTGCACACCCCCGGTGCCGATGGACAAACCCCTGCTAGAGGGGGCGTTTGCCGCCGTTTCAGTCGACCGACGGGTGTGCGCTGTCGATCACTTCGTTGGCCAGCTTGCCCTGCGATTTCAAGCGGTAGTCAACCTCGGCGGCGCTGCTTTCGAGAAAAGCATCGAGGTGCGAGCGCAGCGTGTCGGGTGGCAGACGCAAGCGGCCCAGCGCTTCGCCGCCGCTGCTTTCAACGCTGGCGCCCGCAGTGCGTGCAATGCGCAGCATCGGCGTGTTCTGCGTCAGCGCGTGGATCAGCAGCGTGCCGATGCCGCGGTTGCGGGCGTGCAGCACGGCGTGGTCGAACAGCCGCGCGCCGTAACCGCGGCCACGGGCCTTGGGCAACACGGAGAC
>JANMHY010000424.1:0-3056 GCA_031375525.1 Burkholderiales bacterium | reverse complement strand
GTCCGTGCTGCGGCCGCGCGCCGTGCCGGCCATTCAATGCGCGTTCGTGGCGTTTGCCGCGGACATAAGCCACTGCGCCACCTGACGGGCCTGTGCGGCCCAGGCATCGCCGTCAGCGGGGCGCTGCGTGGGCTGCTTGGCGAGAACGGGTGCGAGCAGGCCGTCGAGCCGCTCGGCCATGGCAGGCGTCCAGTCGGCACGCAGGCTCGAAAGCGGCGGCGGTGGTGACTGCGCCACCGCGCGCAACAGCGCGCCCATCGAGGCGGCTTCGAAGGGCGGACGGCCGGCCAGCAACTCGTAGGTCATCACACCCAGCGCATAGAGGTCGCTGCGCGCGTCGGGCGGCTGCCCGGCCAGCAGCTCGGGCGCCATGTACAGCGGCGAGCCGATGAAGACGCCGCTGCGCGAGGCTTCGGCATCGGCCGTGCGGGCCAGGCCGAAATCAGTCAGCGTGGCCCGCTGCGTGGCCGGATCGAAGATCACGTTGGCCGGCTTGACGTCGCGGTGCACCACGCCCTGGCGGTGGGCCGAGGCCAGCGCAGCGGCCAGGTCGGCGACGAGTTGCAGCACCAGTGCTTCGGGCAGCAGGTGCGGCGCGGCGCTATAGCGCGCCAGCGTCTGGCCCGGCAGCAACTCCATGATGATGAAGCTGCAGTCGCCGATTTCGCCGCCGCCATGCACGCGCACGATGTTCGGGTGGTCGAGGCGGCTGGCACGTTCGGCGGCTGCCAGCGCCTGGGCTCGCAACTCAGCCCGGGGCTGCGCGTCGTGCACCTTCAGTGCCACCGCAGCATCGCCGGCCTCGTGGCTCGCCGCATAAACCGTGGCGGTCGAGCCGCGGCCGATGCGGCGCTCGATGCGCAAGTCCTGCATCAGCGTGCCGGCCGGCCATTGGCTGGCTGGCCACGGCGGGGCAGGCTCCGGCCCCGGCGGGCGACGCCGCGCGGACCAACGGGCAAACCAGGAACTGCCAAAGACCGGCATGGACGACGCTGACGTGGGGTTCAATCCACGTTAGCACGCCCCGCAGTGGGTGCCCGCCCCGGGGCTCGCGGCTTCAGTCGGCCAGCACGAGCAGACTGCTCACACCGGCCATGGCCGTCAGCGGCGCGGTCCAGCGCTGTGCCGGCGAGGGCGCTGCGTCGGCGCCGGGCAGCGGCTCGTCGATGTGGCCGAGCCGCGGCCGGCGCGCGTCGAGCAGGCGGATCGGGCCATGCTGGCGCAGCAAGCGTTCGGCCAAGCCTTGCACCGAGCGGCCGACAAGCATGGTTTCGACGCGGCTGCCGGGCGGCTCGCGCAGCAGCGGCGCCAGTTGCGCAAAGAGATCGGCGCTCCAGCGCAGGGCCCAGGCCTGGCGTGCGCCGTGCGACAGCCAGCGGCCGGCATGCCGGGTCAGCGACGGCGGGCAGGCCGCCAGCAGCCAATGTGTCGGCAAGGGGGATTCGATCATCGGCGTCAGCATCTGACGCGCGTGATCGGCGTCGTTGACGAAAACTGCAATGCGTTCCATGACAGTGCTCCTTGGGGTTGAAAAACGGACGGTGCTGCTGCGTATCAATCGGCCAGGCGCGCCTGGTCCGCGCTGCGCGTGCGTTGCGCGGCCCACCAGCCGGCGGCCAGCACGCCGGCGACGACGGCCGCGTAGGTGGCCAGGCGGGCCACCAGGTGCGGGTCGTACACGGCGTCGAGCAGCGGCTCGCTGACGATCATGTGGCCCGCGGTGTAGGCCAGCACCGCGGCGCCGGCGTAGGTGATCGCCGGAAAGCGCTCGACCAGCCGCAGCACCAGCGTGCTGCCCCAGACGACGATCGGCACGCTGATGGCCAGGCCGATGACGACCAGGTCGATGTTGCCGTGCGCCGCGCCGGCCACGCCGAGCACGTTGTCCACGCCCATCAGCGCATCGGCGATGACGATGGTGCGCATTGCCGCCCAGAAGTTGCCGGCTGCCGCGCCCTCGTGGGCATCATGCGCAGCGGATTCGCCGGGCACGATCAACTTGTAGGCAACCCAGACCAGGCCCAGGCCGCCGACGAGCATCAGGCCGGGGATCTTGAGCAGCCAGACCACGCCCACCGTCATCGCGGCGCGCACGACGATGGCGCCGACGGCCCCCCAGACGATGGCCTTGCGTTGCAGTTGAGGCGGCAGCTTGCGTGCAGCCAACGCGATCACGATCGCGTTGTCGCCCGCCAGCACGAGGTCGATGAGGATGATGGCCGCCAAGGCGGACAGCCAGGCCGGGGAGAGGAATTCCATGTGCGCTCCATGCGTTGCAACCGTTCGAAACCGGCCGCCAGGAGCGAACGCGAAGGCGCGCGTGACGAACACGCAAACCATCGAATCCGCATCCTGTGCGGCCACTTCGAAGGTCTTGCCCGGCTTGGAGTGTTTGTATGGCCCGACAGACCGGAAGCCGAAGCTTCGTATTGACGGCCTGCCGACACATCCGTGACCGCGTGGGCCGCGGGCAGCGGAGTTGAGCTACTCCCCTTCAGGGACGCAGTGTAGGGCGGTTGCAGCGCCGCGATGTCAGATTTCGTGAGGTCAGGATTCGCGCGCCTTGGTGGCCCGCGCACGCCGCTGCAGCCAGGTGCCCAGCACGACGACGAGCGCCGCGCCGAACGCGCCGGCAGTGTTGATCACTGTGTGCGACATCTCGCCGAACCGCTGCGTCACGGCGGGATCGGTCAGCAGCATCTCGCCGGCCAGAAAGCCGAGCAGCGCGGCGCCGAGCGTGATGATGATCGGAAAGCGCTCCATGACCTTCAGCAGCAGCGTGCTGCCGAAGATGATCAGCGGGATGCTGATCGCCAGGCCGATGACCAGCAGCGGCGTGTTGCCTTTAGCCGCAGCCGCCACCGCGATCACGTTGTCCAGGCTCATCACCAGGTCGGCGATCAGGATGGTGCGGATCGCCGCGAGCATGCTGCCGGCTTTGTCGGGGCCCTCGTCGCCGCCGCCGTCGTCCTCCTGCAGCAGCGTGACGCCGATATAGACCAGCAGCACCGCGCCGATGGCCTTCAGGTACGGCCAGGTCAGCATCTCGACCGCGA
>JANMHY010000338.1:0-4288 GCA_031375525.1 Burkholderiales bacterium | reverse complement strand
GCGCGCGCTCGACCGGCTGGTAGATGATCTTGGCGATGTCTTCGCCGAGGTCGAAGGCCTCGGGCGGACCTTGCATCAGCGCGCTGACGATCGACTGTTTGGCCGCGACGCCGCCGAAGTAATCCGGCGTGGTGTGCACCTCGGCGCTGAAGATCGACGGGTGGCAGGGGTGGGTGACGAAGTAGGTGAGGTCCGGCCGCGCCGGCAGGTGGCCGGCAAAGGGCGCGGCGGCGTCGAGCGTGATCACCATCGTGCCGGGGGCGAGCTGCGGCGCGATCTGTGCGGCGACCTTGCCGATCAGCGTGTCGGGCACGGCGAGGATGACGACCTGTGCGCCGTCGAGCGCAGCGGCGGTGTCCACGCAGTCGATGCCGAGTTCGTCTTTCAGGCGCTGCCGGCCGGCCGCGCCGGGCTCGACATGTCTGACGCGATAGCGATCGGCGGCACTCATCAGGTTGCGCGCCAGGCGCGCGCCCATCTTGCCGCCGGCGCCGAACAGGGCGATGGTCGTCGTGCTCATGTTGTCTCCATCTACCTGCTGGGAATGACGCTGGGGTGACTCAAGGCTTCGACCGAGCGCACCGTCTTGCTGGTGATCGTGGCCAGCAGCTTGGCCGCCTTGTCAACGGCGGCCTGCTTGCGCGAGCGGCCGATGTAGGCGCGGGTCGAGCGGCCGAGGTAGAGGCTGATCGACCAGTGCTCGGGCTTGCTGCCGTCATCGGCTCTCGGGTGGTGAACGACGTCGATCGACTGGATGGCGTCGAACGTGGCCAGCACCTTCTCGCCCAGGCGCACGTTGCGCGCCGTGCCATCGACGGTGACCTCGCGGTTGTCGCTGCTGAAGACGACGCGCATCTGCTCTTGCTCGATGACGGCGAGCCAATAGCGCGGGAACAGCAGCGACTGCGCGGCAAGGACGCAGCGTTGCCAGAGGCTGATGAGGGTGGGCATGTTTGCATTCTGCGCGAGCGGATGCGTCCGTGAATGGGGTTGCGCGCCGCCGATGCGGCCGGCATCAGGCGCGGCCATGTCGGATTGCCAGTTGCTCTCTTGCCGCGGCGAGGACGGCGTCGGCCGTGATGCCGAAGTGGTGGTAGAGCGCGTCGGCCGGGCCCGAAGCGCCGAAGCCGCGCATGCCGATGAACGCGCCGTGCTCGCCGAGATAACGCTCCCAGCCGAAACGCAGCGCCGCTTCGACAGCCACGCGCACGGTGCCCGGGCCGAGCACGGCGTTGCGGTAGCCGTCGTCCTGTTCGTCGAACAGTTCCCAGCACGGCATCGAGACGACGGCGGTGGGCACACCCTCGGCTTGCAAGGCGCGGCGCGCCTGCACGGCGATCAGCACTTCGGAGCCGGTGGCCAGCAGCGTGACGCGGCGCGCGCCGCCTTCGGCTTCGGCGAGCACGTAGGCGCCGCGGCACGAGAGGTTGTCGCTGCCGTCATCAGAGCGCACACGCGGCAGCACCTGGCGCGCGAAGACCAGCGATACCGGGCCGCTCTGGTGTTCGAGCGCGATCTGCCAGCACTCGGCCGCTTCGACCGCATCGGCTGGACGCATGACGAGCATGTTCGGCATCGCGCGCAACGAAGCCAGGATTTCCACCGGCTGGTGCGTCGGGCCGTTGCTGCCGCTGCCGATCGAGTCGTGGCTGAAGACGAAGGTCACCGGCAGGCCCATCAGCGCGGCCATGCGCATCGCAGGTCGCTCGTAGTCGGCGAAGGCGAGATAGGTCACGGCCGCCGGCCGCACGCCGCCATGTGCGGCCATGCCATCGCGGCCATGACGTGTTCGCGCACGCCGCAATGCACGTAGGCGCCGCTGCGATCTTCTGCGGTGAAGGCGTGCAGGCGGCGCTTGTGCGCGGTGGGGGCTTCGAGGTCGGCGCAGAGGACCATGCGCTCGGGCAGCACGTCAGTCAGCGCGTCGTGGACGTCGGAGGAAATGTTGATGCCGCCCTTGGCTTCATCACCTGCATTGCGTTGATGCGCCCGCAGCACCTCGCGCCAGCCCGCGGGCAGCTCGCCGCGCATCACGCGCTCGAACTCGGCGCGTTGCTCGGCGGGCAGTGCGGCGACGCGTGACTGCCACGCGGCGTGTTCGCTGTGAGAGCGTTGGCCCGCGGCGCGCCAGGCGTCCAACACCAGCGCGGGCGTCTCGAACGGCGCATGCGGCCACTCCAGCGCCTCGCGCGCCGCTGTCGCATCGGCCTCGAACAGTCGCGCGCTGTGGCCGCCGCGCTGGCCTTGCAAGCGTGCGATGCCGCGCGCGATGACGGTGCGGCAGGCCAGCAGCGACGGCCGCGGGTCGGCGCGCGCGGCATCGAGCGCGGCCGACACGGCCTCGATGTCGTGGCCGTCCAATGCCTGCACATGCCAGCCGGCAATCCGAAAGCGCTCGGCCACGTCTTCGCTGATCGACAGCGCGGTGCTGCCGTCGTCGGTGATGCGGTTGTCGTCCCACAGAAAGGTCAGCTTGCCCAGGCGCAAGTGCCCGGCCAGCGCGATCGCCTCCTGGCCGACGCCTTCTTGCAGGCAGCCGTCGCCGACGAAGGCATAGGTGCGGTGATCGACCAGCCCATCGCCGAAGCGCGCATTGAGAAACGCTTCAGCCACCGCCATGCCGAGCGCGTTGGCGATGCCCTGGCCGAGCGGGCCGGTGGTGACCTCGATGCCGGCGGCGGGGTCGACTTCCGGATGCCCGGCGCAATGCGAGCCGAGCATGCGGAAGCGCTTGATCTGCTCCAACGAAATGCGCTCGTGGCCGGTGAGGTACAGCAGCGCATAGAGCAGCATCGAGCCGTGGCCGTTGGACAGCACGACGCGGTCGCGGTCGCACCAGGTCGGCTCGGCGGCATCGAGCTTCAGGTGCCGCGTGTAGAGCGCGGTGGCGATCTCGGCCATGCCCAGCGGCACGCCCTGGTGGCCTTCCTGCGCACGCACGATGGCATCGATGGCGAGGAAGCGGATCGCGTGCGCGAGGCGCTGCGGGTTCACGCGCTCAGACTGCCTGGTTGCACAAGCCGTTCTGCGCCGCGACGAACTCGGCCAGCATCGGCACGTAGCGCTGGCCCTGGCCGGCGGCTTCCATCGCGGCAAAACTGTTCTTGACCAGCGTCTGCAGGTTGTTGACCGCGCCGACCTCGTTGGCCATCGACGCCAGGTAGCGCATGTCCTTGTGCGCGTTGGAGATGCTGAACTTGTGCGCTTCCTCGTTGCCGTTCAGGCTGTATTGAATGAAAGTGTCGTAGAAGCCGCAGCGCATGCGGCCGGCGCCGATGACGCTGTGGAACTGCTCCACGGTGAGGCCGGCCTTGCGCGAGATCGCCAGCGCTTCGGCATAGAGCGCGGCATAGCCCATGGCGACGAAGTTGTTGACCAGCTTCATCTTGTGGCCCAAGCCGAGCGGGCCGAGATGCACGACGTTGCCGGCCCAGCAGCGCAGCACCGGCTCGATGGTCTTAAACGTCGCGTCGTCGCAGCCGACCATCGTGTCGAGCGTGCCTTCCTCGGCTTCCTTCGGTGTGCGCGACAGCGGCGCATCGACCAGCGTCATGCCGGCGGCTTTGAGTTCGTCGCCGAGCGCGAGGGTGGACACAGGGTTCGACGTCGAGCAGTCGATGACGATCAGGCCGCGCTTGCCGCCGGCGATCACGCCGTCGGGGCCACGCAGGTTCGCTTCGACCTGCGGCGAACCAGTGACGCACAGATGCACGATGTCGCACTGCGCGGCGAGCTCGCGCGGCGTTTTCGCTTCGGTGGCGCCGAGCGATTTCAGGTGCTCGACCGGTTCGCGGTTGCGGTGCCCGAGCACAACCAGCGGATGGCCCTTCGTGACGAGGTTCTTCGCCATACCGTGGCCCATCAGCCCGACGCCGATGAAGCCGACCTTGGCCTTGCTCATGCCTTCTTTCCAGCGCCGTTCAACGCGCGGTAGGCGCGGATCACCTGGCTGTCATCGGCGGCGCCGTGGCCGAGGCCCGACGCCGCGAGGAACATCTGCATCGCAGCTGCCGACAGCGGCAGGCCGGCTTTCAGCGTGCGGCCTTCGCCGAGCACGATGCCGAGATCCTTGACGAAGATATCGACCGCGCTGGTGACGGCCGGATCGCTCTGCATCATGCGCGGTCCACGGTCGCCCCACATCCACGAGTTGCCGGCCGAGACGCTGATGATCTCGTGCATCGTCGCCGTGGACACGCCGGCGCGCTCGGCAATGTGCATCGCTTCGGCCGCGGCGGCGATGTGCACGCCACACAGCAACTGGTTGATCATCTTGGCCGTCGAGCCC
>JANMHY010000335.1:0-1840 GCA_031375525.1 Burkholderiales bacterium | reverse complement strand
GTCGAAGACTGCCGCGCCATCGAGATCGCCATCACCGCGTTGCACCGCCTGGCCGAGCGCGACATGGAGCAGTTCGCGCTGATCCAGATGAACATCGGCCGCGAGGTCTGCCGCCGCTTGCGGGCGACGGACGAGCTGCTGTTTCGAGTCCGCATGGGCGAGGCACTGCTCGTGGCCGACGCCGGGCCGACGCTGATTTAGCGGAGCAACTCGGTCGCGCTGGCGTCCTTCAAGGCGACGCCGCTGATCTGTCGGCGCAGCGCCTCGCGCAGCAGCCACGCAATGCGCTCGGCGGCGCGCTCGGGCGGCAGGCCAACGGGTCGGATGTTGCTGACGCAGTTGCGCTCGGCATCGACGCGTCCGATGGCCGGCGCATGCGTGAGGTAGGCGCTCAAGCTGTCGGGCGAGCTCAGGCTGGGCCGCTCGCCGAGCAGGATCAATGACACGCGTGCGTTCAGGAGCGCGCCGATCTCGTCGGCCAGCGCGACGCGCGCCTGGGTGGCGATGACCAGCGGTGCCAGCGTCAGCGTGTCAGCAAGCGCGGCGCGCAAGGCTGCCAGCAACGGCAGCGCATGGCGTTGCACGGCCAGCGCCGAGAGGCCATCGCCGAGCACCAGTGCCAGGTCGACGGCACCAGCGGCGAGGCTGTGCAGCTGCGCCGCATCGGCCGGCGAGAGGCGGCGCCCGAGGTCCGGCCGACGCAGGTATTCGTCGCGGCCGGCGGCGCGGCTGGCGACGTGCATACAGACCCAACCCTCGACGTGCAACTGCGATTCGAGTGCCGCCACATCGAGCGCCACATGCACCGCATCGCGCGCCTGCGCCTGCGCGGCGGCCAAGCGCAGCACCTCGGCCGTGGGCAGCGCCACGCCACTGCGGCCCAGGCCGATGCGCGCGGGGGTGTGACGCCGCAGGTCGGCCCACGGATCGGGCGGGATCGGCAGCGTCGTCATGGCTTCGTATTGCCTTCGAGCAGACGCGCCATCGCAGCGGCCAGCGCCGGCCTTGCCGGTGGCGGCAGCACGTCGCCGGCCGCACCGGTGATGCCCATGCGTTGCAGCCAGGCCTCGAATTCCGGCGCGCGCTGCAAGCCGAGCAGCCGCCGCACGAACAGCGCGTCGTGGAACGACGTGCTCTGGTAGTTCAGCATCACGTCGTCGGCGCCGGGCACGCCCATGACGAAGTTGACGCCGGCCGCGGCCAGCAGCACGAGCAGGTTGTCCATGTCGTCGCTGTCGGCCTCGGCGTGGTTGGTGTAGCAGATGTCGCAGCCCATCGGCAGGCCGAGCAGCTTGCCGCAGAAATGGTCCTCGAGCCCGGCGCGCACGATCTGCTTGCCGTCGTAGAGGTACTCCGGGCCGATGAAGCCGACGACGGTGTTGACCAGCAGCGGCCGAAAGCGTCGCGCCACCGCGTAGGCACGCGCTTCGAGCGTCTGTTGATCGACGCCGTGGTGCGCGCCCGCCGAGAGCGCGCTGCCCTGGCCGGTCTCGAAGTACATGACGTTGTCGCCGAGCGTGCCGCGGCGCTGCGACAACGCCGCCGCATGCGCTTCGTCGAGCAGCGCGATGTTGATGCCGAAAGCGCGGTTGGCGGCCTCGGTGCCGGCGATCGACTGGAACACCAGATCCACCGGCGCGCCGCGCTCGATCGCCTGCAGCGTGTTGGTGACATGCGTCAGCACGCAGGCCTGCGTCGGGATCGCGTGGCGCGAGATCAACTCGTCGAACAGGTGCAGCAGGCGCACCAGATCACTCACGTTGTCGGCCGCCGGATTGACGCCGATCACGGCATCGCCCGCGCCGTACATCAAGCCGTCGAGCACCGATGCGAAGATGCC
>JANMHY010000281.1:0-6573 GCA_031375525.1 Burkholderiales bacterium | reverse complement strand
GCGTGCGGCTCGATCAGGTCGGGGGTTTCTGCAATCACCCGCGGATTATCCCCTGCGCTGCGATTTGACGCCGTGGAAGACCAGCCAGCGCGGCGCACGGAAGCGCACGATGCGCCAATACAGCGCGATGTAGGTCAACGCAAAAAGCAGGATGAAGACGGCCTGGATCAGCGTGCTGTCGTAGAACAGCACGGCCGGAATCACCGACAGCGAGCACAGGATCCACAGGTAGGGCGAGGTCATCGAGTTGCGCCGCGTGAGTTGACGCGCATCCTCGTTGCCGACAGCCCAGCGCATCAACCGCTTGAAGACCAGCATGTGCAGATGAACCCCGTCGGGCATGCCGGGCGACATGCCGCGCAGCAGCTTCTTGCGATAGACCGAGAACAGCGTCTCGAACACCGGGTACATGCACAGCAGCAGCGGGAACATCGGCGACACGTCCGGGTTGCGGTGCAGCAGCAGGATCGCCAGCTCGGCCAGGTAGAAGCCGAGAAAGTAGGCGCCGCCGTCGCCGAGAAAGATCAGCCCGGCGGGGAAGTTCCAGACGAAGAAGCCCAGCAGCGCGCCGATGCCCACCAGCGCCAGCGCCGCGACCACGCCATCGCCGACGTCGAAGGCGACGTAGGCCAAGCCGGCCAGCATCAGCAGCACGCACATCGAGGCCAAGCCGTTGAAGCCGTCGATGATGTTGACCGCGTTGGCCACGCCGGTGACGACGAAGATGGTGACCAGCGCCGCGCCGGCCGAGAAGCCGACCACCCAGTCCAGGCCGGGGATGTCGGTGCGCATGATCACCGCATCGACCAAGGCCACCGCCAGGGCCGCCGAGACGGCGGTGAAGAACAGGCGGCGGCGCGGGCTCTGCGCCTTGGTCAGGTCTTCGGCGATGCCGGCGGCGAAGGCCGGCAGGCCGCACAACAGCAGCCATCCGGCAATGGTCAGCAGTTCGTCGTTGCGCCAGCCTGCCAGCACCACGCCGGCGCCGATGCCGGCAAAGATGCCGACGCCGCCGATGCGCGGCACCGGCCGCGCATGAAATTTCTGCGGCCCCGACAGGTCGTGGTCACCTGCGATGCGCACCAAGCCCTTGGCCGAGCGAACCAAAGCCAGGGTGACGGCAAACGAAGCCAAGAGCGCTGACAAGACGAACCACATTGCCCATCAGTGTAGTGAGGGCCTGTCGTGAGCGCGCCCGGCCGCTCCGAAGCGCTCACGCGCCGGAGCGCGCAGCGCGGAGGTTTGCCTGATGAGCACGCCACGGCAGCGGCTAGAATCCGCGCGCCTCGACGCTCCGCGGTCCGATTGCTGAGGTTGGGCCCGCGCACCACAAGCCGCCGGCCCGCGCTCGGCGGGCAGGGAGCTTGGCGACGCCACCGACATCGCCCGCGTCCGACCCGACCGAATGCCCTCACTGAAAACTGCTCTCGTTGCCACTTTCGTCGCCGCCTTGGCGTGGGCGGCCGCGCCGCATGCCGTTGCGCAGACGGCGAACCCGGTGCCGACGGTCGATCCATCCGTTGCCGCGAATTCCGGCGGGCCGACCCGATTGCGGCAGCCGGGGGTTCCGGCGCCGCTGCCGGCCGCCAGCGCGCCGGGTGATTCGATGAGGATGCAGCAACAGCAATTGCTGCTGCAACCGCCGCCAGAGAAACCCCGCCCCGGCGAGTTCGAACTCTTCGTGCAGCGCCTGGCCGGCGAGGCTGCGCCGATCCGCCGCTTCGGCGCCGACCTGATGACGCCGCTGCCGGCCGATGCCGCCGAGGTGGCGCCGCTGGTGCCGGCCGACTACCTGATCAAGCCCGGCGACGAGTTGCTGCTGACCTTCTGGGGCTCGGTCGATGCCGACCTGCGTCTGCTGGTCGATCGCGGCGGCCGGGTGACGATCCCGCGCGTTGGCCCGGTGCTGGTGGCCGGCGTGCGCTACGCCGACCTGCCGGCCGTGATCACGCAACGCGCGGCGCAGGTCTTTCGCAACTTCCAGCTCTCGGTGTCGATGACGCAACTGCGTGGCCAGCGCGTGTACGTCACCGGCTTCGTCGCACGGCCCGGCACCTACACCGTCGGCAGCCTGTCCACGGTGGCGCAGGCGCTGCTGCAGGCCGGCGGGCCGACCGCTGCCGGCAGCTACCGCAACATCGAGCTGCGGCGCGGCAAGGAGCGTGTGGGCGCGCTCGATCTGTACGACATCCTGCTGCGCGGCGACCGCAGCTCCGACCGCATGCTGCAGGGCGACGACGTGATCCACGTCGGCCCGGTCGGCACGCAAGTCGGCCTGATCGGCAGCGTCAACCAGCCCGCGGTGTTCGAATTGAAGGCCGACGAATCGCTCGGTGACGTGCTGGCCATGGCCGGCGGCTTCAACGCCGTGGCCGACAAGGGCCGCGTGGCGATCGAGCGCCTCGACGACCGCGCCACCGTGCGCATCGCGCAGGTCGATCTGCCGGGTGGCACGAAAACCGCGCTCGCCGCCGGCGACGTGGTGCGCGCCTTCAGTGCGGTCGAGGTTGCCGTGCCGGTGCAGCGCCAGAACAAGCGCGTGCGCGTCGAGGGCGAAGTGATGCGTCCGGGCGAATACGTGCTGCCGCCCGCCAGCTCGATCGCCGACGCCCTCACCGCGGCCGGCGGCATGACTGCCGCGGCCTATCCCTTCGGCACCGAGTTCACACGCGAAAGCGTGCGCCTGACGCAGCAGCAGAACTACGACCGCGCGCTGCGCGATCTGGAAACCGATCTGTCGCTGTCGAACTCCACGCGCGGCATCGGTGCGCTCGGCGAAGGCGCCGGCGCGCTGGCCGCTCGCGAAGGCGCCAACGCGCGCCTGCTGACCACGCTGCGTGCGGTGCGGCCGAGCGGGCGCATCGTGCTGCAGCTCGAGCCCGAGGGCCGCGAGCTGCCGCCGCTGGCGCTCGAAGACGGCGACCGGCTGCTGGTGCCGCCGCGGCCGACATCGGTCGGTGTCTTCGGTTCGGTGTTCAACGGCGGCAGCTACCTGTTCAACCCGGGGCGCTCGCTCGACGAGTACCTGGCCCTGGCCGGCGGACCGAAGCGCGGCGCCGACGAGAGCAGCACCTTCGTCATCCGCGCCAACGGCAGCGTCGTCAGCAACCAACAGAAGTCGGGTTGGTTCAGCCGTGGCAGCGGCCTGGGCAGCGTGCGCGCCGAGCCGGGCGACACCATCTTCATGCCCGAAGAACTGGACAAGACCAACTTCACCCAGGCGGCCAAGGACTGGACGCAGATCCTCTACCAGTTCGGCCTGGGCATCGCCGGCATCAAGGCGGCGAGCCGGTAGCCCATGCAACCCAGCGACGAGACTGAAGACGACGACGACGGCGTCGGCCTGCTGGACCTGGCGCTGCCGCTGGTGCAGCACTGGAAGCCGCTGCTGCTCTGGCCGCTCGTGGTCGGCCTGGCGGCGCTGGGCATCACCTTCGTGGTGCCGAAGACCTACCTGTCGAAGACCGTCTTCGTGCCGCCGCAGCAGCAGCAAAGCGCCGCGGCGGCGGCGATTTCGCAACTCGGTGCTTTGTCGGGCCTGGCCGGCGCGGCCGCGGGCATCAAGACCCCCGCCGACCAGTACCTGGCGCTGCTGCAAAGCGCAACGGTGGCCGACCGCCTGATCGACGCCTTCGACCTGATGAAGGTCTATGACGTCGAGTACCGCTTCAAGGCGCGCGACGAGCTCGACGGCAACGTGCGCATGACGCTGGGCAAGAAGGACGGCCTGATCACGATCGAAGTCGAAGACAAGTCAGCGCAGCGCGCCGCCGACATGGCCAACCGCTATGTCGAAGAGCTGCGCCTGCTGACCAGCAAGCTGGCGCTGACCGAAGCGCAGCAGCGGCGTGTGCTGTTCGAGACCCAGTTGAAGCAGACGCGCGATCAACTGACCAAGGCGCAGCAGGTGCTGCAGGCCAGCGGCTTCACGCAGGAGGCCCTGAAGGCCGATGCCAAGGCCTCGGCTGAAGGTTATGCGCGGCTGCGCGCCGAAGCCACGGCCGCCGAGTTGCGGCTGCAGGCGCTGCGGCGCGGCCTGTCCGACGCAACACCCGAGGTGCAGCAAGCCCTGTCCACGGTCGGCGGGCTGCGCACCCAGCTGGCGCGCCTGGCCGAGGCCACCGACCTCACCGGCGCCACCGACTACGTGAGCAAGTTCCGCGAGTTCAAGTACCAGGAAACGCTGTTCGAACTGCTGGCCCGCCAGTACGAACTGGCGCGCGTGGATGAAAGCCGCGAAGGCGCGCTGGTGCAGGTGGTCGATGAGGCCAAGCCCGCGGAGCACAAGCACCGGCCGCGCCGCGCCTTGATCGCGGCGGGGGCCACGCTGGCATCGCTGATCCTGCTCACCGCCTTTTTGTGGACGCGCCACGCGTGGCGAAATGCCTCGCAACGGCCCGAAACGGCAACGAAGATCGCCCACCTGCGCTCGGCCTGGCGGCGCGGATAGTTTGGGAGCAACACCATGACCGTGATCGTCACCGGCGGCGCCGGCTTTATCGGCAGCAATTTCGTCCTCGACTGGTTGGCCTGCGGCGACGAGCCTGTGGTCAACCTCGATGCGCTGACCTACGCCGGCAACCTGCACAACCTCGACTCGCTGCGCGGCAATGCGAAGCATGTCTTCGTGCAGGGCGACATCTGCGACCGCGCGTTGATGGACAAGCTGTTCGCCGAACACAAGCCGTGCGCCGTCGTGCACTTCGCGGCCGAAAGCCATGTCGATCGCAGCATCCACGGCCCCGGCGAGTTCATGCGCACCAATGTGCAGGGCACGTTCACGCTGCTCGAAGCGGCGCGTGCGCATTGGGCCGCGCAGGAAGGCGACGCGAAAAAAGACTTTCGCTTTCTGCATGTCTCCACCGACGAGGTCTATGGCTCGCTCGCACCCGGCGCGCCGGCCTTCACAGAAACCCACGCCTACGAACCGAACAGCCCGTACTCGGCGAGCAAGGCGGCCAGCGATCACCTCGTGCGCGCTTGGCACCACACCTACGGCCTGCCAGTGCTGACGACGAACTGCTCGAACAACTATGGGCCCTATCACTTCCCCGAGAAACTGATCCCGCTGATGATCGTCAATGCGCTCGCGGGCAAGCCGCTGCCGGTGTATGGCGACGGCATGCAGATCCGTGATTGGCTCTACGTGCGAGACCATTGCAGCGCCATCCGCGCGGTGCTCGCCAAAGGCCGGCTGGGAGAAACCTACAACATCGGCGGCTGGAACGAGAAGCCGAACATCGAGATCGTGAAGACCATCTGCGCGCTGCTCGACGAGCTGCGGCCCGATGCCGCTGGCTCGTACACGCGCCACATCGCTTACGTCAAAGACCGTCCCGGCCACGACCGCCGCTATGCGATCGATGCGCGCAAGATCGAACGCGAGCTCGGCTGGCGGCCCGCAGAGACTTTCGAGTCCGGCATCCGCAAGACGGTGCAGTGGTACCTCGACCATGCCGACTGGGTGGCCGGCGTGCAAAGTGGCGGCTACCGCGATTGGGTCGCCACCAACTACAGCGCAAGATGAAGACCCCCGAGCTCACTGCGTTCGCTGCCCCCCGAGGGGGCGCATCGCGCTTCGGACGGCCGGGCGCGCGATGAAAGTCGTTCTCTTCGGCAAAGGCGGCCAGGTCGGCTGGGAGTTGCAGCGATCACTCAGCACGCTTGGCGAGTTGATCGCACTCGACTTCGACAGCACCGACTTCCACGCCGACTTTTCCAAACCGGCGCAACTCGCCGACACCGTGCGCGCGTTGAAGCCCGACGTGATCGTCAACTCGGCAGCGCACACCGCCGTCGACAAGGCCGAGAGCGAACCCGAGTTCGCTGCGAAGCTCAACGCCGAAGGCCCTCGCGTGCTTGCCACCGAAGCGAAGACGCTCGGCGCACTGCTGGTTCACTACAGCACGGACTATGTCTTCGACGGCAGCGGCAACACGGCGCGCACAGAAGACGCACCGACCGGCCCGCTGTCCGTCTATGGCCGCACCAAGCTCGACGCCGAAAACCACATTCGCGCCAGCGGCTGTGCTCACCTGATCCTGCGCACGAGCTGGGTCTATGCGGCGCGCGGCGGCAACTTCGCGCGCACGATGATCAGATTAGCCAGCGAACGCGACGCGCTGTCGGTGATCGACGATCAGTTCGGCGCGCCGACGGGCGCGGAACTGCTGGCCGACGTGACGGCGCACGCGATCCGCGCCTGCAAGGCCACGCCGTCGCTCGGCAGCACCTACCATGCAGTGGCCGGAGGCGAAACCAACTGGTTCGAGTACGCGCGCTTCGTCATCGAGTGGGCGCGTGCGAACGGGCTGCCGATCAAGGTGGCGGCTGACGCGATCAAGCCCGTGCCGACGAGCGGCTACCCGACACCTGCCCAACGCCCGTTGAACTCACGCCTGGATACGCGCAAATTGCAGCAAGCGTTCAACATCACGCTGCCGCACTGGCAAACCGGGGTGAAGCGCATGCTGATGGAGGCCTACGCGAAATGACGAACAACAACACGACCAACCGCAAAGGCATCATCCTTGCCGGCGGCAGCGGCACGCGCTTGCACCCGGCCACGCTGGC
>JANMHY010000508.1:0-13870 GCA_031375525.1 Burkholderiales bacterium | reverse complement strand
CTTTCAACCATCGTACCCCTCGGCCGCTTGCGCCCGCAGTGCAGCCGACCCCTACGACCCCGCGTTCGCGTGGTACCAGGCCGCCGCCTGGCCGCGCGAGCTCAGGGCCAGCTTGTCGAGGCTGTGGGCCACGTGGTGCGGGAAGGTGCGCTTTCGCCTCACGCTGGCATCATCACCATGACACCGCTGGACCCCGTTGCTGTCATCGCGAGCTGGCACGCTCATGTCTACTTCGACGCCCCCCGCCGCGACGCCGCCTGGGCGCTGCGCAAGGTCATCGTCACGGCGCTGGCCGGGCGCATGGAGATGGGGCGCTTTCACGAGCGGCCGGTCGGCCCGCACCCGATGTGGAGCTACCAGCTCGCGTTCGCGCCGGCGCAGTTCGCGGCGGTGGTGGTGTGGCTCACGCTCAACCGCGGCGTGCTCGACGTGTTCGTGCACCCCAACACCGGCGACGCGCTGGGTGACCATCGCGACCGCGCGCTGTGGCTGGGCCGCTCGCACGTGCTGAACCTGGCGGCGCTCGGCGCTTGAAGCGAGCGCTCTGCCGACTCGCCCTGTGTGGGGCTGCGGCCATGCTGCCGTGCGTCGCGCTCGCTGCGGACCCGCTCGTGGCCGAGCTCGAACAGCGTCTGGCGAGCGCCGGTGTGGAGTCGGTCAACGACGCCTTGATGATGAGCACGCACCCGGACGCCGCGCTGTTGTCGCGCTTGCATCGCAAGACGGCTGCGTGCGAGCTGCAGGCCGTGAGCCTGACCGTGCGGCTGGCGCGTGGCACCAATGCAAAGGCCGTTCAGGCGCATGAGGAATCGCTGCGCGCGGCCACCGGCCGCTGCGCGCGCTTCGTGCTCGCGCTGGTCTCGGCCGCCGAGGTGCCCAGGGTCTGCGCTTCACAGGCCGCCTGGGGCGCAGCGCAGACGGCGCGCGAGCTGCGCCGCCGCATCGCCGATATCGACGCTGACAAGTTGCTGCGCACCACGGCGCAGGGTCAGGCCTGCCGGGCTGCGTACCTCTACGAACTCAAGAACACGCGGGTGACGTTGCGAGTTGCGTCGCCACGACCCGCGGCTCCATAGCGGTAGGGCAGCAGGCTTCAGGTGAAGCCGCGTTCAACAACGCAAGAACCCCATTCGCCCTGAGCTTGTCGAAGGGCTTCGACAGGCTCAGCCCGAACGGGGTCTTTGTGATCGAGCGCGAGTCCGTATCAGCCGCGCGCAGCGCGGCGCATCACGATCAAGCGCGCGCAACGCGGTGCATCACGATCAGCCGCGCGCAGCGCGCTTGACGGCCTTCTTCACGGCGGCGCCGCTGCGGCGTGCCTTGGCCAGCGGCGCCTTCGCGGCCTGGGCTGCACGCTTGACCACGCGACGCGGGACGGCAGCGGCCTTGCGAGCGGTGCGGCGCACCGGGCGCGCGCCGGCGGCGTCGGCCAGCGCAATGGCGCCGGCGGCGACCTTGCCCGAGATCGCCAACGCGACCTTGGCGCCGGGCATCGTCAGGCGGGCCACCGTCTGCAGACCGTTGGACACGACCGGGCTGTCGACCTTCGTCGCGAACCGGGCCAGCTTGTTGACCTGTGTGCCGGCGGTGTTGGCGCCGAACTCGATGACGGTCGCGGCGCGTGCGGCGGTCTGCTCCAGCCCCTTGATGACGATCTGGCTCACGTTGCCGCGCACGTCGTTCATGAACTTGGTGGCACGCGGCGCCAGCTTGGCGGTGCGCGGATAGACACGCTGCTCCAGTGCACCGTTGACGGCGCCGATCAGACGACGGCTGCCCGAACGGTAGGCCCGCACGCCCTGCGTGGCGGCGTTGCGATAGTTCTCGAGCGTTTCGAGCGTGACGTGGCTGAGGTATTGGTGGGGCATGGTGGCAAGCTTTCCGTGTGTTGTGATGAAGATCATCGGGTGGCGCGAGTGTGGCCGCGGATGTCTAGGGTGCGGCACCCAATACGGGCAGATTCGCTAGAGAGTCGTCCTCACAAGCCGGACCGCGCATACTGCCCCACCAAAACCATCGAAAGACAACCATGTCCAATGCCACGAGCAACAGCCGACATCGAGCCCGCCTTCACGTGCTGCGTGACCGTCTGAAGCGCGCCGAGCGCGATGCGAAGCGCGGGGTCGCGGGCGCCAAGGAGCGGGTCGCCGCCCACACCGCGAAGCGGGCGCAGTACCGCGCCGCGAATCCGTAGCCCCTGCATGCGCTGATCGGCAGCGCGCTGCCAATCAGCGCCCTCGAGTCCGGCGTGAACTCGTCGGCGCAGTCACTGAGCTTTCTTCGCCCTGCCTTCCATCTCCGCCCGCAACCGATCCTCCTGCGCCCGCAACTCGGGCGTGAACTCGGCGCCGAAGTCTTCAGCCTCGAAGATCTGGCGGATCTCGATGTCGGAGTCACTCTCCATTGGGTTGGGGCAGCGCTTGACCCAGGCCACGGCGTCTTCCATCGACTTGACGTTCCACAGCCAGAACCCGGCGACGAGTTCCTTGGTCTCGGCAAACGGGCCGTCGATCACCATGCGCTTGGCGCCGGAGAAGCGCACGCGTTTGCCCTTGACGCTCGGGTGCAGGCCTTCGCCGGCGAGCATCACGCCGGCCTTGACGAGTTCCTCGTTGTACTGGCCCATCGCAGCCAGCAGCTCGGTGCCGGGCATCTTGCCGGCCTCGGATTCGTGGGTTGCTTTCACCATCACCATCACACGCATCGCAGTTTCTCCTTCTGTTCGTGGTTGGAGCCGTCGTGCGGCTCGCGTGACACGACGAACCGGGCCGCCTTGGTTCGACATTGCCGCCGTCGAATTCTGTAGCGCCTTGAACGGTCGCGCCACTTGCGCAAGACTAGGGCCTTGGGGCGGTGAAGCGCCCCAAGGAGCCCGCAGTGACTACCACGACGATCGTCCTCTTCCTTGCGTTCCTGGCGTTCGGCGCCTGCTTCGGCCTGGCGACGTTCTCGCACCGGCACCTCTTCAGCGAGGGGCCGTCACGCAAAGGGCACAGCGGCGACGACACGCTCGCTCAGCGCGTGATCTGGGTGCTGGTCTGCAGCGGCTTGTGGCCGCTGATGGCGTTGACGGGTCTGGTCTCGCTGTGGCGCCTGCGCCGCGTGCGGGTGCAGGCGCGGCGTGACACCGATCGCTGAATATTGATCACGCCACCAGCGGAAACGTCACCGCAATGAAGCAGCCGAACGCCAGCGCATTGGCCGTAGCGGCCGCGGCCGGGTGGCCGGTGCGCTGGTTCGTCCAGCGGCTGAAGAGGCCGTAGATGACGAACAGCAGCAAGATCGCCGGCACGATGATCGCCAGAAAAAACAGCCGCCCGGGGTTCAGCGCGATCGCCACCACGAGCGAGAGCAGGAAGCACAGCTTGCTGACGACGTAGGCGCCGGGCGCCGCACGCGCGTCGCGCGTCAGCCATTCGTCGGCGAGGAAGTACGGCAAGGTGCCGGCACACAGCGCCGCGATCACGGGCAGGCGCACCGCGACCGGGTGCACGTTGAACACGTAGCGGTCCACCGGCGCGCCCACCGCGAGCAGTGCATAGGCGCTGGTGAGCAAGATCGCCAGGCCGAGCGCGAGCGCGTGGCCGCGCTCGAGGCGCGGCGGCTGGCAGCCGAGCAGCAGCAGGCCGCCGGCCGTCAGCAGGCCGTAGAGCGCAAAGTGCAGCACCAGGTAGTCACCGAGCAGGATCGGCAGAACGTCGCTCGGCAACTTCCACTGCACGAGCGGTGTGATCAGCGCCGGCAGCAGCGTCAGCGGCGCCTGGCCGCGCCAGCGCCACCAGCGCACGCGCTCGTGCAGTGCGTCGGTGATGACGACACCCACACGCGGCAGCAGTCGCGAAAGCGGCCAGGCCAGCGCCACCACGCCGAGCAGCAGCAGCCCGAGCCATGGCCCGCGCGCATCGATGAACGGTTGCGCCGCGTCTGGCCGCTCGAACGCCGCGTTCAGCCACGCCAGCGTTTCGGCCAGCGTGTGTGCGCTGTAGAGCACCGCGATGTGCTCGACACCCGGCGACAGCGTGGCCCGCCGCGCGGTGCCGTCGGTAAAGCGGCCGTAGGTGATGTTCGCCGCGGCCGTGGGCCCGGCCACGCGGCCGATCACGCGCAGCGCTTCGCTGGCCATCATCTGCGGCTCGAGCGCACCGTCGATCACCAGCAGGTTGCGCGGGCTGTCGGCCGGCGTGTCGGCGGTGATGCTGGGCGCGAACAGCGACACGCCGACGCTGGCCTCGACTTCGGTGTGCGCCTGCGCGTGGCGGACCACGATGTCCGAGGCCATCGAGTGGCCGATCACCGCGTAGCGCCCGTCATGGGCCAGCCCGCGCGCAAAGCTGCCCATCTGCGCCATCGACGCCAGCAACGTGCGCAGGCTCTCGTCCTGGTCGGCCAGGCCGCCGCGCATCGGCGTGGCGTTGCGGCCGTGGCCCGGAAAGTCGAAGGTGATGGCGATAAAACCGTTGCGCGCCAGCGTGGTCGCAAAGGGCTGCATCAACTGCTGCGAGCCGGCGAAGCCGTGCGCGATCAGCACGACCGGCGCGGCTCGCGCCTCGTTGGCGGGCCGGAACACGGTGACCGGCGTCGAGTCCACCTGTTGTCTGTTGATGTTCAAGCCGTGCGCCGACTGTTCGAGTCGCCACACGCCGGCACCGATCGCCATCAACGCCAGACACGCCACCAACAACGCAAGCCTGCGCCTGGCCGCGCCCAACACGTACTGCTGCATGCGCCCATTCTCATTGCAGCGCAGCGGGCCACTAAGATCGTGGCGACAAAACCCGCTGTTCCTTGACCCCACCTCGCTCCCCGAACCCGCGCCGCGTCTTCGTGCTCGGCGCCACCGGCACGATCGGCCGCGCCACCGTGCGCGCGCTGCTGCGGCGTGGTCATGACGTGGTGTGTTTTGTTCGCTCGCATGCCGGCGTGAAAGGTGCGCTGACGAAAGAAGGCAGCGCGCAACTGTTCTCCGGCGCTGCGGTGCGCGCCGGTGACGTGAGCGACCCGGCGTCGCTGGCGCGCGACGGCTTTCGCGGCGAGCGCTTCGACGCGTTGGTGTCGTGCCTGGCCTCGCGCACCGGCGCGCCGCGCGACGCGTGGGCCATCGACCACCAGGCGCATGTGCACGCGCTCGATGCGGCCAGGAACGCGGGCGTCTCGCACGTCGTGCTGCTGTCGGCGATCTGCGTGCAGAAACCGCTGCTGGCCTTTCAGCGCGCCAAGTTGGCATTCGAGAAGGTGCTCGTCGAGTCGGGCCTCGCGTACTCGATCGTGCGGCCGACCGCTTTCTTCAAGTCGCTGTCGGGGCAGGTCGATCGCGTCAAGCGCGGCAAGCCGTTCCTGGTCTTCGGCGACGGCATGCTCACGGCGTGCAAGCCGATCAGCGACGACGACCTGGGCGAGTACCTGGCCGCGTGCCTCGATGAGCCGAGCCGCCGCAACCGCGTGCTGCCGATCGGCGGGCCCGGGCCGGCGATCACGCCGCGTCAACAAGGCGAGCACCTGTTCGCGCTGCTCGGCCAAGCGCCGCGCTTCAAGCAGGTGCCGGTGGCGCTGCTCGACGTGATCATCGGTGTGCTCGGCATCGCAAGTCGCGTCGCGCCCGCGCTGGCGGCCAAGGCCGAACTGGCGCGCATCGGCCGCTACTACGCCACCGAGTCGATGCTCGTGCTCGACCCCACGACGGGCCGCTACGACGCCGCCACCACACCCTCGACGGGCACGCAGACGCTGTTCGATTTCTACGCCGGCCTGCTCCGTGGTGATGCCGCGCCAGAGCGCGGCGATCACGCGCTGTTCTGACTGAAATGAAACCTGCGCGCTCTCGACCGTCGGTGCAAGCAAGGCGGCGGTGGCTGTTCGTCTTCGGCGTGGCGAAGAAAACACCGGCTCGTCGGGCCCGAGGGCGGTGCGGCGACCGAGCGATTTCTGGTACTCCAGCATGAGCGCGGGCGCCGCGCCGTCCTCGGGCCAAGCGCGATCGACGCAGGAAGCGGGCTCGGTCCAAGCGCGGTGGAGCAACTGAGATGAACCGACCCCTGGCTCACTTTGTTCGCGTCCCCATGGACCGGAACGGTTCCCTTTGTGGACCGATGGAGCGTCAGCACCTTCGGGCGGCCGTGCGGTACTGACATGCCCCGCCCGCAGCGCCCCCGCATCACCCCCATCGCCGGCCCGATCCTCGGCGAGTTCATGATCGGCATCAGCGTCGCCATGATCACGTTGTGGATGGCGTCGCGCATCTCCGACGCTGCGGCCGGCGCCTTCGGCATGAGCCAGCAGGTGCTCGAATCGCTGTTCGTGTTGTTCCGCGTGCTGGCCCTCGGCGTCGGCGTGACGATCACGCAATCCCTGGGCGGCCGGCGGGCCGATGCGGCGCGGCGCACGGCTCTGGTTGGCTTCGGCGCGTGCACCTGGGTCGGTGCGGTGGCGGCGTTGTGGCTGCTGTTGGCGAGCGATTGGACGCTCGCCCTGCTCAACGCGCCGGACGCGGTGGAAGCGCTGGCCGGGCACTACCTGCCGCTGTTGGCCGTGGCCGCTTTTCTCGAGGCCTACAACCTCGTCATGGCCAGCATCCTGCGCGCGCACCTGCACGCGCGCGACACGCTGTTCGTCATGCTGGTGATGCACGCCGCCCACCTGGCGTTGGCGATGCCGCTGATGCTCGGCGTCGGCGATTGGCCCGGTCTCGGCCTGCCGGGCAATGCGCTCGCGCTGACCGTGAGCCGCGCCATCGGCCTGGCGCTGCACCTGGGGTTGTGGCGGCGGCGCATGAACCTGGTGCCGACGCAAGACGACTGGTGGCGCTGCCCGGCGCGCGCGCTGATGCCGGTGCTGCGCATCGGCATCCCCGGCGCGTCGCTCGACATGGCGTACCGCCTGGCGTTCATGATGTCGCTGTCGTCGGCCGCCAAGCTCGGCGTGGCCGCACTGGCCACGCAGGCCTACGTGCTGCAGACGCTGCGCTACGTGCTGCTGATCAGCCTGGCCATCGGCTGGGCCTGCGAGATCATGGTCGGCCACCTCGTCGGCTCGGGCAAGTTCCGCGCCGCGCACCTGCTCGTGCGCAAGGGCTTGCGCAACGGCATGCTGGCCTCGGGCACGATGGCGTTGTTGGCGGCCGTCAACGCGCCGTGGCTGATGCGTATCTTCACGCGCGACCCGGCGGTGATCGAGGCTGCTCAGATGTTGCTGTGGATTTCGTTCGCGCTCGAGACCGGCCGCGTCGGCAACCTCGTCGTGCTCGGCGCCTTGCGCTCCACCGGCGACGTGATCTTGCCGACGTCGATGGCCATCGTCTCGATCGTGCTCGTGCTCGGTTTCGGCTCGATCATCCTCGGCCAGCACTACGGCCTGGTCGGCATCTGGATCGCCTACGCCGCCGACGAGTGGATCCGCAGCGGCCTGATGCGCTGGCGTTGGGAGACGCACGGCTGGGTCAGCCACGCCCGCGCCATCCAGCAGCGCCTGCGCTCACCGGGGGTTGAAAGCCGGTTTTGAGCGCCCCCAGACCTGCCGCTTCGCGTCAGGCCCCCCGAGGGGGCAAGGAAACTTGGGAGCGGCCCGGCGTTTCCTTGAGAAGGTGCGCCAGCGCACCGACGCCGCGGCCCCAGGTGTGCCAGGGTGCTGCATAGTCGGCGTACCCTTGGTCGGCAAGACCTTTCAGGAGAACAGAGATGAGCAAAGGCAACAAGGAATCGAAGAAGCCCAAGCAGGCGCCGCCGGCCAAGACGCCCGCCTCGGGCATTGCGACGCCGACGCCGGTGACGGCGTCCAGACCGCAGCCGCGCAAGAAGTGGCCAGCGACGTGACCGACCCCACCGCGGCCGCCCGATTGCCGGCGCCGTTTTTTCATCAGGACTCGCAGGCCGTGCGCTTCTGGGTGCAGGTGCCGGGCGGCGCGCCGATCGGCGCCATCCTGACCAAGCAGTTGCTGCACTACCGCTTCGATGCCAAGGCGGACGGCAGCGACGCCGTCGCCCTGTACGAGAAGCATCGCAGCGACATCGACGCTGCGGTGCTGAGTCGCGTCGCCAGCGGCTCGATCGAGCCGGTGATGTTGCGCGAACACGATCTGCCGCCGCGTCCGCGGCGCTGAGAGCGGCGCGGCGTTCGACCAGAGGCCCTAGCGGGTTCTCAGCGCGCCGGCGCGCTCGCCCGTATCGTCGCCATCGTCACCAGCGCCTGCGCCGCTGGGCTCAACACCGCACGCTCGCGCATCGCCCACCGCAGGCGGCGCTCGGTGCGCAGGCCGGCCAGCGGCGCGATCACCAGGCCGAGCGCGCGTGCATAGGGCAGGGCGCCCTGGCGCGGCAGCACGGCCAGGCCGAGGCCGTGCTGCCACCAGCTTGCATCGTCATGCCACCGAGCAACAATGCGTCGATGAATGCCGCTCATCGTGCTCTGTCCGTTGCCGGCTGGTTCGTTGCCGGCTGCGTATCGATCCCGACCACCGGCACCCATCGCACCGCCAGCGGCGTGGTGGCCTACTCGCTGACCGGCGCTGGCCAGCCCACGGTCGTGCTGCAGTCGGGCCTCGGCGACGGCAGGGCGCCGTGGGCGGCCGTGGTCTCCAGGCTGTCGACAACCCAGGCCGTGTTTTCGTA
The DNA here is from genome assembly GCA_031375525.1 of Burkholderiales bacterium. Lineage (GTDB taxonomy): Bacteria > Pseudomonadota > Gammaproteobacteria > Burkholderiales > Burkholderiaceae_C > CADEEN01. The sequence continues at coordinate 5,270 of JANMHY010000508.1, read as the reverse complement.
CGACCGGCCGGGCTACGGACAGAGCAGCGCCACCGCCGAGGCGCGCGACCCGTGCAGCGTGGCCGCCGAGCTGCACGGCGTGCTCGGCGCCGCCGGCGTTGCGCCACCGTATGTGCTCGTCGGCCATTCGTTGGGCGGCCTGTACCAGTACGCCTTTGCGCGGCTGTACCCCACCGAGGTGGCGGCGCTGGTGCTGCTCGACCCGACGCACCCGACGCATTGGCGCCGCATGCAAGCCGACACGCCGGCGATGGCTGGCGTTGTCAGTGGCCTGCGCGCCACGGTGTTTTCTGCGGCGATGCGCCGCGAGTTCGACGATCAGGAAAGGTGCATCGACCGTCTGTCGTCGCTGCCGCCGGTGAGCAAGCCGGCGCGCCTGCTGACGCGGACCCGCTTCGAGCTGGTCGAAAAAGGCGCCTTCGAAAACATGGTGCACAGGCTGGAGCGCGACTGGGTCGCGTTGACGGGCGCCAGCCGCGTCGAGCCGATCGACGGCGCGGGCCACTACCTGCAGAAAGATCAGCCGGCCCGCGTCGTCGCCGCGATCGAAGCCGTGGCCGCGCCGTTGCCGAAGGCCGCACGATGAACAACCATGGGATCGGCGTCGCGTAGAGTGCGTTGGTGTTGAGGGTTGCACCACGCAGCAGGCCGCGCGCGAGCCGAGTCGCGCCTTGACCGGGAGCCACGCATGTCCAAGATTGCAGACCGCCTGCGCGAATTGCGCATCGAACTGCCCGCACCACTGCAACTGCCGCCTGGCGTGGTGCTGCCGTTTCCGTGGGTGCGCATCGTCGGCACGCGGGGCTTGATCTCCGGTCACGGCCCGACCCACGCCGATGGCTCGCTGGCGCCACCGCTGGGCAAGGTCGGCCGCGAGGTCACCGAGGCCCAGGCCTACACCGCGGCGCGGCTGACCGGGCTGGCCATCCTGGGCAGCTTGCATCGCGAGCTCGGTGACCTGGATCGCATTGCCGGCTGGTCGCGCGTCTTCGGCATGGTCAACTCGGCGCCGGGGTTCAACCGGCAGCCTGCGGTCATCAACGGCTTCACCGATCTGATCATCGAGGTCTTCGGCGCCGAGCGGGGCGTTCATGCGCGCAGCGCCGTCGGGCTGGCCGAGTTGCCGTTCAACATTCCGGTGGAAGTCGAGGGCGAAGTCGAGTTGCTGCCGCGTTGACAAGGGCGAGAAGTGAAACCACGTCATGGTCATCCGCATCGTCAGGCTCGGTAGCCCGCGGCTGCCGGATGAGGGCACGCGTATCGGCACCGTTCGCCGGCCGCCGCGCGGCGTGCCGAAGACGGCGTTTGCCACGCAGAACTGGTACGACGTCTGGTTTCCGAATCTGGCGCCGAGCGTCAACACGATGCACCTCGCGCAGGCCGCCGAAACGCCAGCGCAGTGGCTGGCGTTCACCAAGAAGTACCGCAGCGAGATGAACACACCGGACAACAGTCGAACCCTCGATGTGCTTGCGATGCTGTCACGGCACAGTAATTTCTCGGTGGGCTGCTACTGCGAAAGCGAAGCGCATTGCCACCGCGCAACGCTGCGCGCGCTGCTGGTGGAAAAGGGTGCGCAGGTCGAACCCGCGGCGGAGCAACGTTCGTGACGTCTTGGCTCCACAAATCGCTGGCCCGTCTGCTGCTGATTGCAGCAGCCGTGCTGGCCACCGCCGCCTCGGCGCAGGACTTGAAGCGGGAGACGCAGGGCCGAATCGACTTTGCGAGCTTCACTCCGAAGACCCTGTTCGATCTGGCGCGAGAGCGTCGATCGCTCTGGACCGAGCAAGCGGTTTGGGGCGACTTGAGCCTGCCGAAGAGCGCGGACGACAAGGTGCCTGCGATCGTGTTGATGCATGGCAGCGGCGGTGTGGAGCGCAGCATGGCGCAATGGGTGGATGCCTTCAACGAGATCGGCGTGGCCACGTTCGTCGTCAACGTCTTCGAGCCTCGCGGTGTCAAGCGCACGGCAGAGAACCAATCGCTCGTGCCGTTCTCGGCGGATCTGATGGATGCGCTGCGGGCGCTCGAGCTTCTGGCCTCGCATCCGCGCATCGACCCGGCCCGAATCGGCATCATGGGTTTTTCCCGTGGTGGCAGCGTGGCCTTTCAAACGGCGATCGAGCCGCTTCGCCGTGCCGTCATCAAGAGCGAGCTGAAGTTTGCGCTGCACATTCCGGTGTATGCGGGCTGCAACCAGATCTACTGGTCGCCGCAGATCACCAAGGCGCCGCTGCTCAACCTCGTCGGCGCCGAAGACGACTACAGCACCGCGGCGCCTTGCGAGCAGCTCGCCCAACGCTACGGCGATGCCGGCGCTTCCGTGCGCAGCATCAAGTACCCGGCGGCACATCACTCCTGGGACGCCACATACGACGTCTTCTTCCTTCCCAACGCCACCTCGGCGGCGTCTTGCGGCGTGCTGCACTGCCATGGGAGTCGCAGCTCATGAAGCCACGGCCAATCCGAAGGCGTCCACGGATGCCGAAAATCACCACGGCCCGCTCAGCATGTACCTGACCGCGGGATTCGCGGTGCACAACACCGAAGACGATGGCCACGTCGCCGTGCGGCGGCGCCTCGATTGAAATCGCCAGTGCCGACGCCGCTGCTCATCCGCCTGGCCACACGCGACGATGTGCGCGCGATCGCCGCGCTGTCGCGCACCGAGATCGAACACGGCCTGCCCTGGCGCTGGACGCCGCCGCGCGTGCAGCGTTCGGTGGCCGATGCGCGGACAAACGTCTGCGTGGCGGTGCAGCGCGACGGCGCGTTGCTCGGCTTCGGCATCATGGTCTATGCCGACGACACGGCGCACCTGAGCCTGCTGGCAGTCGACCCCAACGCGCGCCGGCACGGCGTGGGCACTGCGTTGCTGCTGTGGCTGGAGCAGGTGGCCGGCGTGGCCGGCATTGAACGCGTGCAACTCGAAGCGCGGCGCAGCAACGCGGCGGCGCTCGCTTTTTACGGCCGCCATGGCTACCAACAGACGGGCACGGTGGCTGGCATGTACCTCGGCGTCGAAGATGGCGTGCAGCTGGAGAAGCGCTTGGGCCGAGCCGAGCATGCGGGTGGTGGCGGACATCATCGAGGTCGAAGATGGCGTGCAGCTGGAGAAGCGCTTGGGCCTGGCGGCTTCGCTCAACACGCTGCGTTAGGAGCGGCGCCCGGTTCGACGCCAGAACGCGCGAGGGCTATCGCCTCGCGCAGCACCGACAGGTCGCCGACGTGGTTGGCCAGCAGCAGCACGAGGCGCGCGTTGAGCAGCTCGCTCTGCGCGTCGGACAGACCTTGGTGTGCGGCGATCAGCGCGTCGTAGAACGCATCGCCGGGCGTGTAGGCCCAGCGGTGGCGCACGCCGGGTTCGCTGAAGTTGGGGTCGGTGTTGAGCGGCATGGCGTTACTGCATCGAATGGCCGGTGGCGCACGCCACGGCGGCACGCACCGCGGCGGCGTCGAAGCGGCGCCAGCGCGCTGCCACATGCTGGTCGGGGCGGATCAGGTAGCAGGTGCCGGCGCGCGCGTCGTAGCGGCGTGCGGCTAAGCCATCGTCGGGCAGCGTGACGAGCCCGAGGCCCGATGCACGGCCGAGTTCGTCGATCGAATGGCGCACGCTGTCTTCGACGGCACCGAAGTGCAGCAGCACGAACGACGACGCTTTGACCTCGCTCGCCACTTCGAGCAACCAGCGCGACGGGCCGTGGCCTTCCATCGGTGCATCGTCCATCGGCGCGCCCGGCATCATCCAGCCGTCGAACGCATCGACGTCGGGGGTGTTCAGCGGCGAGTCGTGCAGCCACGTCGGCACCGACAGCCGGCCGCTGTTGACGAGCGCACGCACGGCAGGAACCTCGTCGGCGAGCGACAGCACGGCGTCGCGCAGCAGGCGCGCGGCGCGGCTCTTCGGCGTCATGAAGTCAGTGCTGCGCGACGAGTTGAGAATGTTCTCGTCGGTCGCGGCGCCGCGCTCGGCGCTGTAGCTGTCGAGCAGCGACGCCGGCGCGGCGCCGTCGATGACGAGCTTCAACTTCCAGACCAGGTTGTCGGCATCCTGCACGCCGGAGTTGGCGCCGCGCGCGCCGAACGGCGAGACCTGGTGCGCGCTGTCGCCGACGAAGAGCACGCGGCCGTGGCGGAAGTTGGCCATGCGCCGGCACTGGAAGGTATAGACGCTGACCCATTCGAGTTCGAAGCCGATGGCCTCGAAACCCTGCTGGTCGAGCGCAGCGCGCACGCGCGCATTCACGCGGTCTGGGTCCTTCTCGGCTTCGGGGTCGGCGTCCCAGCCGAGTTGGAAGTCGACGCGCCAGACGTTGTCGGCCTGGCGGTGCATCAGCGCGCTCTCGCCGCTGTGGAACTTCGGCGCGAACCAGAAGCGGCGCTCGGTACGGTCGAGCGGGAAGGGCTCGCCGTGCAACACCACGTCGGCTATCAGGAAGCGGTCCTGAAAGACCTTGCCTAGGGTGTCCAGGCCCATCTGCCGCCGCACCGTGCTGCGCGTGCCGTCGGCGGCGATCAGCCAGTCGGCTTCGAGCTTGTACATGCCGTCAGTCGTTTCGATGTCGAGCGTCACGCCGTCGGCGTGCGGCGTGATCTGCTTCAACTTGTGCTGCCAGCGCAGGTCGATCGACGGCAATTGCTGGGCGCGCTCCACCAAGTACTGCTCCAGGTGGTACTGCTGCAGGTTCACCATGCCCGGCCGGTGGTGGCCGGCCTCGGGCAACAGGTTGAAGCTGAAGACCTCGCGCTCGCCGTGAAAGGTGCGACCGACGTTCCAGGTCACGCCCTTGTCGACGACGCGCTGGCCGAGACCGAGGCGGTCGAAGATCTCCAATGTGCGCTTGGCGTAACAGACGCCGCGCGAGCCGAGCGAGACGGTGTTGTCTTCGTCGAGCAGGATGACCGGCAGGCCACGCAAGGCGGCGTCGATCGCCGCCGACAAACCCACGGGCCCGGCGCCGACGATGACCAACGGCACGCGCTTGGTTTCACGCGCGCCAATTTCGTCAGCACGCTTGTACTCGTAGCGCGGCCACGTGTAGGTGGCGAGCACGTCAGTGCTTCTCGTGCATCCACGCCGCGTGCTGCGGTGCCTTCTTCGTGCGGCTCCACTCGTCGAGCATGTCCCACTTCACGGCATCGAGCTTCTGGTTCATCTCCGGCGTGGCCGTGTCCACCGCGAGTTCGAGGCGGTGGCCGTTGGGGTCGAAGAAGTAGATCGACTTGAAGATCGTGTGCTCGGTCGGACCCACGACCTCGATGCCTGCGGC
>JANMHY010000190.1:0-3987 GCA_031375525.1 Burkholderiales bacterium | reverse complement strand
CCGACCTGCCGGCCGGGCCGCGCAACCACCACTGGACCAAGGCGCTGATGGCCAGCGCCGATGGCAGCAAGCTCTATGCAACGGTCGGCTCGAACAGCAACGTCGCCGAGAACGGCCTGGCGGCGGAAGAGGGCCGCGCCGCCATCTGGGAGATCGACCGCACCAGCGGCGCCAAGCGGCTCTTCGCCAGCGGCCTGCGCAACCCGAACGGCATGGCCTGGGCGGCCGACGGCAAACTGTGGACGGTGGTCAACGAGCGCGACGAGCTCGGCAGCGACCTCGTGCCCGATTACCTGACCTCGGTCCAGGACGGCGGCTTCTACGGCTGGCCGTACAGCTGGTACGGCGGGCATGTGGATGCGCGCGTCTCGCCGCAACAGCCCGACCGGGTCGCGCAGGCCATCGTGCCCGACTACGCGCTCGGTGCGCATGTGGCGGCGCTCGGTCTGGCCGGCGTCGCCGCTGGCCCGCTGACGGCCGCGATGACGGCGGCCAAGGCACCCGTCAGTGGAGCTGCGGCGGCGCCGCTGCAAGGCATGTTCGTCGGCCTGCACGGCTCGTGGAACCGGCGCCCGCACGCCGGCTACAAGGTGGTGTATGTCGCCTTCGACGGCAGCAAGCCGGTCGGGCTGCCGCAGGATGTGTTGACCGGCTTCGTCGATGCCGACGGCAAAGCGCTTGGGCGGCCGGTCGGCGTGGCGATCGATGGCCGCGGCGCGCTGCTGGTGGCCGACGATGTCGGCAACACGGTCTGGCGCGTGACGCCACTGAAATGAACAGGCTCAGCCGGCGAGCGCCAATCCGCTGCGCGGCGGCGCCGCCGCTTCAATTGCTTCGTCCACTTCAGGCACGTCGGCCGTCGCCGGCTGCACACCGAGATCGCGCAAGCAGCGCTGCGCCTGCTCGGCGGTCGCCGCCAGCGCGTCGGCGCCGATCGACGTGGCCGCCTCCTGGGCGCTGGGGGTGTCACCGCTTTGCCAGGCGACGACGACGATCTTGACCGTCGCACTGCGTCGCCGCAGGTGCCGGCAGACGTAGCGCGCACGTGTGCGCCAGGCATCGGCCAGGGTGCTGACGAGGACAACGTCGATGCCGCCCAAGTCGAGCGCATCGATCGAGCGCGGGCTCTGATCGTCGGCGGCCCTCACCGTGGCCGGGTAGCCCTCAGCCGACAGCGTCTGCGCCAGCATCTCGGCGGCCATTGAGTCGAGCGCCGAGCGGCCGCCGATGCACAGCAGCCGCGGCGGCGCGGTGGCGGCGGAGTCGGCAGGCGCTTCGTCCAGATCGTCGAGCAGCACGCGCATGCCGTCGGCCACACGCTCGCGGCGCTCGGCGTCGGGCGTGGCCTCGGTGAGCTGCAGCGCCGGCATCGCCACGTCGGCATAGAACGCGGCGAGCGAGCCCTCGCGCACCTGCTCGCGCGCCAGCTCGACGGCGTCTTCGACCTCGCCGGCCGCCAAGCGCTGGTAGAGCGTGGTCGGCAGGTCGAACGCCGGTTCGTTGCCGAGCAGCAGATCGAAGATGCGCAGCGGCCGCACATGGCGGCCGAGCACAACCAGGCAGACGGTGAGCGGCGTCGCCAGCACCAGGCCGATCGGCCCCCAGACCGTGGTCCAGAAGGTCGCCGAAACCAGCACCGCCAGCGCCGACAGCCCGGTGGAGGCGCCATAGGCCCAGGGCTCGATCAGGTTGTTGCTGATCAGCTCCAACGTCGCCACCAGCGCCAGCGTCCACAGCAGCATGCTCCAGCCGGGATCGACCGCAAAGGCCATCGTCAGCGGAAACAGCGCCGCGATCGCCGGGCCGAGGTAGGGCAGAAAGCGCAAGGCCCCCGCGAGCAGGCCCCACAGCAGCGCGCCCGGCACGCCGATCAGCCACAGCCCGGCGGCCATCGGCACGGCATAACCGAGGTTGACGAGAAACTGCGCGCCGAGGTAGCGGCTGACACGCTCGGCGGCTTCGTCGAGCGCATCGCTCATGCGGTGCACGTCGCCGCCGACCAGGCGCAGCAGGCGGTCGCGCAACTCGTTGCGGCTGAGCAGGATGAAGACCAGGAACACGAACACCAGGCCGGCCGTCAGCAGCGGCGCCACCACCGGCGCCAGCACCTCGCCGAGGACTTGCAGCGGCCGCAGCGGCGGCGCTTCGACCTGCACGCGCATCACTTCCGGCTGGGCACGCTGCGGCGCCTGCGCGCGCGGCGAGACCGTGCGCGCAGCGCTGGCCGCAGTGGCCGGCTGCAGCGCGCGCTGCGTCGCATCGAGCTCGCCCTCGACCATGTCGACCAAGCGCGCCGCATCGTTGAGCACGCCGCGCCGCGACAGCGACTGCCGCAACTCGCGCAGCTTGGCCTGGATCGTCGATTGGTAGGTCGGCACCTCGCGCCCCAGCGCCACCAACTGCGAGCCGGCGAACAGCGAGGTCACGCCGGCGACGCCGATCGTCATCGAGACGACGACGCCGACAGCCAGCCAGCGCGGCAAATGCCAACGGCGCAGGCGGCAGACCAGCGGGTCGAGCAAGAAACCGAGCAGCGCGGCCAGGGCCAGCGGCACGAAGATCTCGCGCCCGAAATGCAGCGCCGCCACCACCAGCGCTGCGGCGAGCATGGCCATCACCACCGAGAGGTGGCGTTGACCGGCGGCGGCCGGTGCGAAGGGGGCAGCACGGTCCTGCATACCTGCACTGTGCCTGTCGCGCCGCGGTGGCCATGCAGGCGCCGGGCGCAAGCCGCTGTAGGCCGGCGCTGACAACCGCAAGCGCTGCGCGCTGATGGCCGCACGGCACGCCGCTGGGCACCATGCGTTATGCGCTGGACGCCACGAGGCCAAGCATCGGAGCTTTGATGGACAACAAACGACCCCACAACATTGCAGATCTGCGCCGGCAGCGCGAGCGCATCCGCCGCATCACGATCGGCGCGCTGGTGGTCGCGCTGGCCGCCATCCTCGGTTCCTGCGAAGGGCTGGTGGTCCGCCGCGATGCCGGTGCGCTGCCGCAAACCGGCGCGGCGCCGAGCAGCGTGCGCGCCGCCGCGTCCGAGCAGCGACGGCTTGTCCTACGCCGCACAGGGTGGCAGTCCGACAGACCGCGTAAGCCCTGACTCCTAGATTCGCCGCATGGGCTGCACAGCCCCTGCCGCGCGGGTCACGCAGGGACCGCGGGCATGACAAATCCCCCTGCATGCCATCAAGGAGATCGACATGAACTGGAACCGCATCGAAGGCAACTGGAAGCAAGTCAAGGGCAAGGTCATGGAGCAGTGGGGCAAGCTCACCGACGATGACTTCGACGTCGTCGGCGGCCGCCGCGAGCAGCTCGCCGGCAAGATCCAGGAGCGCTACGGCATCGCCAAGGACGAGGCCGAAAAGCAGATCGCGACCTGGGAGCGCAGCGCCACCGACCGCTGGTTCGATCCCAGCGACGCCAACGCCAAGCACTGACGCGATGGCCTTAGGTCCACGCGCACCCTTTTTTCAAACAACCGAGGACAACCCATGAAACACATTCGAACTCTCGTCATCGCCAGCGTCGCCGCCCTGTCGGCCATCGTCCTGCCGGCCTGCAGCGTCATGCGCGACCAGCAAAGCGTCGGCACCTATGTCGATGACGCCACGCTGACGACGCGCGTCAAGGGCAAGTTCGCCGAAGACCCGAAGGTCAGCGCGATGGCAATCAGCGTCGAAACCTTCAAGGGCCTGGTCCAGTTGTCCGGATTTGCCAAGTCCGGTGAAGAGAAGGCGATGGCCGAGAAGTTGGCGCGCGCCGTCTCCGGCGTCACCGGCGTCAAGAACGACATCGTCGTGCGCAGCTGAGGCTTTGCCGCGCAACCTGCGGGTGTAGGAAGCTTCCTACACCCGTTTTTCCTTTTCACAGACATGATGCGCACGGTCGTGAAGTCACACTGCAAAACGCCTTAACACGCCAGCTTCCATGCTTTCCGTGAAGACCTTCATCGTCGAAGACAGCCCGATCATTCTCTACAAC
>JANMHY010000120.1:0-11596 GCA_031375525.1 Burkholderiales bacterium | reverse complement strand
GTGTGCGACATCTCGCGCGCCGCTTGCCCGGCCAGGCGCAGCCACTCGCGCTCGCTGCCCTCCAGGCGCTCCCACGCCGCGCTCTTGAGCAGATCGGTCAGGCCGACGACCTGGCTGATCGGCGTACGCAGTTCGTGCGCGAGCTGGCGCGCAAAGGCTTCGAGGTCGCGGTTGTTCTGCTCGAGCGCGGCGGTGCGTGCGGCCACCAGCCGCTCCAACTGCTCGTTTCTCGTCAGCAGCAAACGCTCGGCGCGTTTTTTCAGCGTGATGTCGCGGCCAACGCCGTGGTAGCCGAGGAACTGCTGCTTGGCGTCGAAGCGCGGCAAGCCGCTGACCGCCACCCAGCGCAGCGTCTGCCCGCCCTGGCGCAGCGCAAACTCGAAGCCGCGAAAGGGCCGCCGCGCCTCGAGGTCGGCGCGGTGCGCGTCCCACTCACCGGGGCTCGCACCATCGGGGAAGACCTCCCAGCGCGTGCGGCCGATCACCTGATCGATGCGCGTGCCGACGAGCTGCCGTGCCACCGGGCCGACCTCGTCGATGCGATGCGCTTCATCGGTGTGCCAGTACCAGTCGGACGCCAGCTCGGCCATCATGGCGTGGCGGCGCTCGCTGTCGGCCAGCCGCAGGTAGGCGATGCGCTCGTCGGTGACGTCGCGGCCGACGCCTTCGTAGCCGGTGTACTGGCCTTCGTCGTCGAAGTGCGCGCGGCCGTTCAGGGCCACCCAGACCGGCGAGCGGCCGCGGCGGCGCACTTCGAGGACGACATCGCGCAGGGCCTTGCGCTGCGCGGTGCGTTCCTGCACCGGCGCCCAGCCGCCGTCGGGCGGCTCGAACAGCGGCACGGCGTCGAGCCGGTGGCCGATCAGATCGGCCGGTTGCACGCCGAGCTTGACCAGCGACGCCAGATCCTGCGAAACCCAGGTCAGTTGCAGATCGCCGTCGGTCTCCCAGTGCCAGTCGGCCGACAGGCGCATGCGGGCCTGCCAGCGTTGCTCGCGCGCGCCGAGGGCGACTTCGACCTCGTGCGCCTGCTGGTCGAACTGCGACGGCGCGGCGGCGGACTCGCGGCCGACGGCGCTGCTGAGCTGGCCCCAGACCGAAATCGCGCTCGGCGACTCGGCACGCACGGCGCGCAAAGCGCCGGCCACGTCGCCGCCGCGCAGGCGCGCGGCGAAGGCGCCGAGGGCTTGCGCGTCGCGGTTCGCGTCCTGCACCAGCCGTCGCAACAGCCCCAGCGCCAGGCCGCCGAGCAACAGCGACGCGGCCACCCCCGCCACGCCCCACACCGTGCTGCCCCGAGCAGCGCGCCAGGCCAGCAGCGCCGCAACCACGGCCAGCAATACGATGGCCAGCACGGCAGCCAAGGCTGCGCCGAACCGTGTCGCCAACCCATGGCGCGGCGTCGCATCAGCCGCCGTGGCGAGGCCGCTGTCTATTTTTTGTGGTGCCTTGCGCGCGGCCGGCGCGTCAGGTTCGGACATGCGGTCGAGTCTAGGGACAGGCCCGTCCGGCCTGCATCGTCAGGTCTTACAAGTGACGCCTGCGCGTTGTGGCGCGGCGGCTACGCTGACTGCGATGTGCCGGCGCGAAGCCAGTGCGCGGCGCGCTCGGCGATCATCAGCGTCGGCGCGTTGGTATTGCCGCTGGTGATGGCCGGCATGGCGCTGGCGTCGGCGACGACGAGCCCGCCGATGCCGCGCACGCGCAATCGCGCATCGAGCACGGCCAGAGGATCGCCATCGCGGCCCATCTTGCAAGTGCCCACCGGATGGAAGATCGTCGTGCCGATGTCGCCGGCCAGGCGTGACAAGGCGTCGTCCGACTCGAACTCGGCGCCGGGTTTGAGTTCACGCGGCGCATAGGCGGCCAGCGCCGGCTGGGCGGCGATGCGCCGCGTCAGGCGCAGCGACTGCGCTGCGACGAGTCGGTCGGCGTCGGTGCTCAGGTAGTGCGGCGCGATCAGCGGCGCGTCGTCGGCTTGCGGCGAGGCAATGCGCACCGAGCCGCGCGCCTCGGGGTTCAGGTTGCACACACTGGCCGTGAACGCCGGGTACGGATGCAGCGGCTCGCCGAAGGCGTCGAGCGACAGCGGCTGCACGTGGTACTGCAGGTTCGGCCACGCGCGCTCGGGCGACGAGCGCGCGAATGCACCGAGCTGCGACGGCGCCATGCTCATCGGCCCGCGTTGCGTCAGCGCGTATTGCAAGGCAATGCGCGCTTTGCCCCACCAGGAGCCGGCGATCTCATTGAGCGTGGTCACGCCGGAAACACCAAACACGGCGCGGATTTGCAAATGGTCCTGGAGGTTTTCGCCGACGCCGGGCAGCGCGTGCTGCACCGCGATGCCATGCTGCGCGAGCAGCGGCTCCGCGCCGATGCCCGAGAGCTGCAGCAACTGCGGCGTGCCGATGGCGCCGGCGGTCATGACGACGGTGCGCGCGGCCCTGAGTGTTTGCATGCCTTCACTCATGCGCACTTCGACGCCGCTGGCCCGTTGAACGCCGTCACCGCCGCGCTCGAAGACGAGCCGCGTCACCATCGCGCCGGTACGCACCTCGAGGTTGCGCCGCTGCTGCACCGGCCGCAGAAAAGCCTTGCTCGCATTCCAGCGCAGGCCGCGCTTCTGGTTGACTTCGAAGTAGCCGACGCCCTCGTTGTTGCCGCGGTTGAAGTCGTCGCTGGCCGGGATGCCGGCCTGTTGCGCCGCGAGCGCGAAGGCATCGAGCAGCGCCCACGACACGCGCGGCTTTTCGACCCGCCACTCATTGCCCGCGCCATGCAGATCGTCGGCGCCTCGCCAGTGGTCCTCGTGTTGCTTGAAAAACGGCAGGCACGCCTGCCAGCGCCAGGTGTCGTCGCCTAGCGTTGCCGCCCAACCGTCGTAGTCCCGCGACTGGCCGCGCATGTAGATCATGCCGTTGATGCTCGAACAGCCGCCGAGCACCTTGCCGCGCGGGTAGCGCAGCACGCGGCCGTTCAGTCCCGGATCGGGCTCGGTCTTGTAGAGCCAATCGGTGCGCGGGTTGCCGATGCAGTACAGGTAGCCGACGGGGATGTGGATCCAGGCGTAGTTATCGCGCCCGCCGGCTTCGAGCAGCAGCACGCGCGTGTTCGCATCGGCCGATAGGCGATTGGCGAGCAGACAGCCGGCGGTGCCGGCGCCGATGACGATGTAGTCCCACGTGCTCAAGTGAGCGGGTAGTTCGACAGCTCGGATCGCAGCATGGCGTAGAGGTTACCTGCCCATGGCAAGGCGACGATCGGGTCTTGCACGCGACAGGTGGAAGCGGCTGTTCGGATTGAGCAGCGTCACGCGGTACACCCCTTCCGGGACTTGCAGATCCCCTTCGCGCAGCTTCGGCCCCGGCCCGCCGCTGGCGCCCTGCACGCGGTAGGTGGTGACAGGCTGCCACGGCTGCGTTGCTTCGTCGCGCGCGTACAGCGCAAGCTGGCGGGTGTCCTTGAAGGCGAGCAGCGCCACCTCGCGCGGCACCGACGCCAGGCCGGCGCCGGCCAGCAAGGGCTGCAAGCGTTGGCGCACACCGGCCCCGTGTTGCGCCAATCGCTCGGCGACGCTGCGACCGCCGACAAGACGTCGCCCAGCGAACCCGGCACGGGCCTGCACGTCGTCGCGGCGCCACGCCATGCCGAGCGCTGCGCCCGCGAGCAAGCCCAAGCTCGACAGCAGCAACGTCCGGTGCCGCTTCGACACGGGTCGGGTCTGCGCCGTCACGGCGACACGGCGGCGGTGTTGTTCGCCGGGCCGCGCGGCGCAGGCGCCGGCTGCCGCCGCTCGAATAGTGCAAACCAATCGACGCGTCGCGTCGCCACCATCACCGCGGCCAGCAGCGCGAACAACATCAACGAGCCGACGACGAGCGCGGTCTGCTCCATCTGCAGCAGCAGGTACATCGCACCGTACAGGCCGGCGACACCGGAACCGAAGGCCAAGCCGCGCCATGCACTGCCGAGCAGGGGGGCGCCGTAGTAGGCCAGCAGCAGCACGCAGGCCGCGGCGGCGGCGGCGTAGGCCTGCCAGAACGGCAGGTGCTCGGACAGGCTGAGCACGAGCAGGAAGAACAGCGTCAAGGCCGCGCCGACCAGCAGGTATTGGATGGGGTGCACCGGTCGCCGCGCCAGGCTCTCGACGAGCAGCACGGCGCCGAGCGTGACGACGATGAACAGCAGCCCGTACTTGATGGCGCGGTCGCTCAGCACATAGATGTTGACCGGGTCGATGAAGTTGACGGCCAGTGTGTCGAGGCATTCGGCGCTGTGGCTGCTGGCCGCGGCGCCGCAGAGTTTGCCGCCGCGGGCCAGCGACGCCGCGGCGTCAGTGGCCAGGCCGGAGACACGCCAGGTAGCGGCAAAGCCTTGTGACTCGACGCGCCGTTCTGCCGGTGCGAAGCGGCCACCGAACGACGGATGCGGCCAGTTGGTGCGCAGCGCCACTTCGGTCTGCCCGGCAGCCGGCACCCAGGCCCAGGCGGCGGTACCGACGATGTCGATCTGCAGTTGCACGGCCAGTGGCTGCACCGTCTCCTCCTTGTCGCGCCACTCGGACAAGCCGAGCGCAGCGTGGAAACCGCGCGCCAGCGGCGCGTGCGCCGTGCCGGCCAGCAAGGTGCGCGCGGCGCCGTCGATCGTCAGCGCTGCGCTGCGGATGCCACGCGGGTCATCGAGCGCCAACGCGAGAGACGGTGCATCGCATTGCAGGCGCGAGCCCGGGCGCGTGCGCTGCGGCGCCATGGCTGTGGCTTGCGGCCATTCGGCAGCCACGCTCAGCTTGCCGCCGTAGGTGTTGACCTTGAAAAGGCCGCGGTACAAAGGCTCGAGCGTCAAGTCGCCGGTGACCGCCAGTCGGCTCGGCACCGCGGTCAGCGTGAACGCGCGCCGCTCGGTGGTGGTAGTTCGCTCGCCCATCTTCTCGCTGACGACGTCCCATTGTTCGGTGCAGGCGCGGTGCAAAAACGGGCCGAGGATCAGCAGCGGCCCGGCCAGGCTTTGGCCGACACTGCGCTCGGCATCGGCCTGGTAGGCGCGCCTCTCGTCGACCAGCCAGCCGATGCGCGCCAGCGCGGCCAGCAGCACGACGACGATCACGGCCAGGCTCACGGCCTTGGCCAACAAGGGCATTCGCATGTCTCGCGCTCCTCACGGGTTTGGAAGCCCGCCAGCGTGACGGCGCGTTGTGCGCTGGGCGTGAAGTCGGCGTGAAGAACGCGCGCTACCGCGCGATGTGCGACGCCAGCACCGGGAACAGCTTCGTCAGCCCATCGGCCAGCAGCTCGACGGCCATCGCGGCGAGGATCAGCCCCATCAGCCGCGTCATGACGTTGATGCCGGTGCGGCCCAGCGCCTTGGCGATGCGGCCGGAGGCGCTGAAGGTGATGTAGGTGGCCAGGCCGATGACGACGCCGTAGCCGACCAGCACCGCCTGCTCCCAGACGTGGCGCGTTTTCTCGGCGTAGATGACCATCGTCGAGATCGTCGCCGGGCCGGTCAGCAGCGGGATCGTCAGCGGCACGATGGCGATGGACGCGCCGGCGTCGGCCTTCTGGTTGCCTTCGTCCAAGTCCGCTGGCTTGGCCTCGGCCGGTTGCGCGTTGAGCATCTGCAGCGAGCTGATCAGCAACAGCGTGCCGCCACCGACCTGGAACGAGGCGATGCTGATGCCGAAGAACTCGATGATCTTCAGGCCGGCGACGGCGCTGACGGCAATGACGACGAAGGCCGCGAACGACGAGATGTTGATCGTGCGCCGCCGCTGTGCGCGCGAGAGGTTCTGCGTGAAGGCGATGAAGAATGGCACGACGCCGATCGGGTTGACGATGGCCAGCAGCGCGATCAGCGGCTTGAGTAAATCCATACAGCGATCCTACGTGGCGCTGAGTTCGCGCAAGTAGCGCAGTCCGGCCGCCGTGCGCGGCCCATACCAAGATAGCAGCTCGCCATCGACCAAGCGCACGCGCGCCTGCGGGCACAAGGCCTGCGCTTGCGCCATGTGTTCGCTCGTGAACGCATACGGCTCACTGGACAACAACACCTCGCGCACGTCGGCCAGCCACGGCTCGTCGCCGCGCAGCGTTGGGTAACGCGCGGCGCCGTGCTCGCCGCCGTCCTGCGCCGGCAGCGTCTGCCAGCCCGCGCGCGCCAGCAGGCGCGAGATGTAGGTGTCGCGGGTCACCGTCATCCACGGCTCGCGCCAGATCAGGTAGAGCACGGACACGTCGGCGTGCGCTGTCGTGGCGGCGAGTTCAGCGCGAAGCTCGGCGCGCAATGCAGCCGCGCGCTCGGCCACGCCGGGCAGCGCGGCAAACGTGTCGGCGATCTGCTCGATCAGCGCCTGCACGTCCTGCGGCCCACACGGGTGCGTGACGATGACCTGCGGCACGAACTGGCGCAGCGCGTCGGCGGTCTCGCTGCGGTTCTCATCGACGTTGACGAGGGCATGCGTCGGCGCCAGCTGGCGCAGCTTGGCCAGGTTCACGTCCTTGGTGCCGCCAACCTTGGGCACCGCCGCCACCGCACCTGCCGGGTGCGTGCAGTAGCCGGTGCGGGCCACGACCCACGGCCCGAGCCCGAGCGCGAACAGCAGCTCCGTCAGGCTGGGCACGAGGCTGGCAATGCGCACGGTCATGGGGCAGCGCATGCTACGGGTGAACCCGAATCCGGGTTTGGCCACGCCACCGCCGCCCCAAAGCGGCTGGCCAGAAAACAACATTTTTCTCGCCCCACGTGCACGCGGGCTTGTCATTCCTGAATAATCGCTTCTCCCTGCCTGGAGGCGGCGCTTTTGCTTGAAATCTTCGAGCCGGCTCAAAGCTCCACCTAGGTATTTGTGTGTTTCGATAAGGAGCTTGCCGAATGGGCAACAAGCTATACGTGGGCAACCTCGCCTACAGCGTGCGCGACGAATCGCTGCAATCGGCCTTCGGGCAATTTGGAACCGTCACGTCCGCCAAGGTCATGATGGATCGTGAGACTGGCCGCTCGAAGGGCTTCGGCTTCGTCGAGATGGGCAGCGATGCCGAGGCCCAAGCGGCCATCAACGGCATGAACGGTCAGCCCCTCGAAGGCCGTCCGATCGTCGTCAACGAGGCCCGTCCGCGCGAAGAGCGTCCGGGCGGCTTCGGCGGCGGCGGCGGTGGCCGCAGCGGTGGCGGCGGTGGTGGTTACGGCGGCGGTGGTGGCGGCGGCTACGGTGGTGGCGGCGGCGGTGGCCGCAGCCCCTCCGGCGGTGGCGGCGGTGGCCGCAGCGGTGGCGGCGGTGGTGGTGGCTACGGCGGCGGCGGTGGTGGCCGCAGCGGCGGTGGCGGCAGCGACGGTGGCGGCGGTGGCAGCGGTGGCGGAAGCTACGGCGGCGGTGGCCGCGGTCAGGGCTACTGAAGCCTTCGGCCAGCACAAGAACAGGGCGCTCCGGCGCCCTGTTTTGTTTCTGCTCAATACCGTTCCGGGCGCAGGACTTTCACCTCGCTGAAGTACAGCGCCACCGCGTAGTGCTTGGCATAGGTCGCGATCACGTGCTCGGCGATCGCATCGGCCACGGCGGCGTCGCAAATCAGTTTGAGCTCGATCGTGCGGTCGGCCTCCCACGCGCCTTCACGCACACCGTCATGGGTCGCGCCATGCACTTCGCCGATCGTCCAGCCTTGCGCGCCGCGCTCGCGTGCATCGCGCACCAGGTTCTTCTCCAAGGCCGCTTCGGCGACGATGACGAGCAGCGTCTTCGAATGCTTTGCCAAAGTCATGACGTGATCCTCCGTGCCAGCTCGATGTAGAGCGGGATGCCGATGACGATGTTGAACGGGAACGTGATGCCCAGCGCAGCAGTGATCGACAGCGCCGCATTGGCCTCGGGCACCGCGATGCGCATAGCAGTCGGCGCGGCGATGTAGCTGGCACTCGCCGCCAACGTGGCCAGCAGCGCGACGCCGCCGGTGGACAGGCCCAGGGCCCAGCCGAGCGCGGCGCCGGCCAGCGCCAGCAGCGGCGGCGCGCCGACACCGACGACGACGACCGCGATGCCGAAGCGCTTGACCTCGGCCAGCCGCGCGCCGGCGACGAGGCCGAGTTCGAGCAGGAACAGCGCCAGCACGCCTTTGAACGGATCGACGAAGACAGCCTTGATCGGCGCCGTGCCGGCTTCGCCGGCAATCGCACCGATCGCCAAGCCGCCGATCAGCAGCAGCACGCTCTTGCCGAACAGCACGTCATGCCCCAGCTCGCGCCAGTTCGTCTTTTCCGCGCCGCGCGCCGCACGGCGCGCCAACACAATGCCGGCGATGAGGCCCGGCGCTTCCATCACCGCGACCCACAGCGCGGCGTGGCTTTCATGCGCGATGCCTTCGCGGGCCAGCGCCGCGGTGGCCACGGCAAACGTGACCACGCTGACCGAGCCGTAATGCGCGGCCACCGACGCCGCATCGGCGCCGTTCAACTTCAATGCGCGCAGCAGCGGGAACAGCACGAACGGAATCGCAAAGCCGAGCGCCATGCAGGCCAACACCTGCGGCGCCAGCGCGGCGAGCGGCTGCTTGGACAGCTCGATGCCGCCCTTCAGCCCGATCGCCAGCAGCAGATAGATCGCCAGCGTTTCATACAGCGCTTCGGGCAGCCGCAAGTCGCTGCCGACCAGACGCGCGAACACACCGAGCAGAAAGAAGAAGACGACAACGTCGAGCACCATGGGCGGCGATCATCGTTGACAGCACTTTCTCACAGAGCCAGTGCGGCTTTGAAGAAGATCTCGTCCTTGCGCTGCCGGCCCGGCTGGGTCGTCGCGCGCGTGGCGCCGACGCTGATGTTGCGCCCCAGGCCGACGCGGTGCTGGAAGACCAGTGAGAGCGCACGCGTGTCGTCGCGTACAGCCGCAATGCCCAGCAGCGCATCGGCCGCACGACGGTAGCGGCCGGCCTGCCAGACCACGCGCAAGGAGTCGCGCGCGGTGAGGTGCAGCACGCCGAGCCAACGGGCGGCGCTGTCGGTGAGCACACGCTGGCCGTCGCGGTCGATGAACGCGGCTTGCAGCTTCTGCTCCGACTCGACGCCGAAGCCGCCGAGCTGGCCGCGCACGGTGGCTTCGATGAAACCGTCGGCGCCGCGGCCCAACCGGTCGGCCTCGACATCGACCCGATCGCCGGCGTTCGCCTCCATCACAAGGCGCGTGAACCACGGCGCCGGGTTCCAGCCGATCTGCGCGCCGGCGCCGCGCGTCGGGTGCAAGCGTCCGCCCGGGCGCACGCGTTCTGCGTCGAGGCGCATCTGCACCCAGCCTTCGCTGTTGCGCGGCCCGGCGAACCAGATGCCGGGGTGCCAGCGCCGCTCGACGTATTGGCCGCCAACGATGCCATTCGCTGCGTCGTCGCGCGTCACGACCTGCTCGGTCCACAGGTAGGTCTCGAACTCATGCGCGTCGAAGCCGAACGCGCTCGTCTCGCCCCAGCGTTTGACCAACTCGCCTTCGAAGCGGCGCACTCCGGCCTGTTCGACAAAACCGTTGTCGTTGCGAAAGCGCGGCGCGATGTCGTTGACATCGGCATTGACGATCCAATGGTCGGTGCGGCGATTCCAACGCAGCTCGAGCCAATGGCCGGTTTGATCGTTGCTGCGGACCGCGCTGCCTTGGGCATCGAAGCCGGCCGTCGTGCGCGAGCCGACGAGCCGAGCGCGCAGTTGGTCCTGCGCGCTCGGCGACCAGTACAGATCGCCGCCGGCGACCGTGTTGCGGCCCCGCGCGCCATAGTCGCGGTCGCTGAGCAACGCGCCGCTGGTGACGTCACCATCGTGGCGGCGCGCGCGCAGCAGCGTCGCTTGCGAGGCGCCGTCCTGCGCGAACACGTCGGTGCCGAAGGCGCCGGGCCGCAGCACGACGCCGCCGCCTTCGTCGCGCAGCGTCAGCGCCGTGGCATCGGCCTTCGGCGCACGCCAGGTCGCGCGCAGGCCGTAGCGCGGGTCGGTGACCGAGCGCGAGTAGAAGCCGGCGATCGGCTGGTCGATGACATCGGTGCTCTCCAAGAAGAACGGCCGCTTCTCCGGCACCGAGAGCGCAAAGCGCGTGTTGCCGGCCAACTGCGGTGCGTCGAGTTCGACCTGCGAGAAGTCCGGGTTCAGCGTGGCGTCGAGCACCCAGTCGGCGCGCGGCCGCCACTTGATGTCGGCGCCGAGCGAAATCCTGTTTTCGCGCAGCGTCGGCACGCCGTCGCTGCGCTCGCGCGTGCTGCGCAGTATCAGCTCCGGACGAAACATCAGCAGACTCTGCTGGCGTGCGCGCTCGGCGGTTTCTTCGAGGCCTTCGATAACCTGCAGCTCGGCGATGAACGACAGGCCGTCCTTGGTCAGCGGCGCCGACAGCAGCAGCATGCTCGATGCGCGCGGCACGCTGCGCGCGACCATCAGCCGCCATGGCGCGCCGCCTTCATGCGGATACCGCAGCGCAATGAACGGCAGGCGCAGCTCGACGCTGTACCCGTCATCGAGCCGCGCCGCGGCGGCTTCGACATCGAAGTCGGGTGCGAAGTCTTCGCTGTCGCCGGCGGCGATGTACATGCCGTCGGCGATCACGCCGGCGGCGTTGACGCGCACGAACTGCGCCGCGCGGCGGTCGCCGACGGCGTCGATGACGACGGCGATGAAGTCCTGGTCGCGCTTGACCTGGTCGCGGCGCGTCAGCGGTGCGCGGATGTCCTGCGGCCGCGGGTCGTAGGCGCGCACGCCGATGACCAGCGCGTCGTCTTGTGCCAGCACCTGCACCGTGGTCCGGTAGCCGGCCGGCGGCGGCTGCTTGTCGGTCGGCAGGAACTGCACGAAGCGCTCGTGCAGCGGCGCGCGTTGCCACGCCGGCTCGTCGAGGCGGCCGTCGAGCGTGAGTTTTTCGCCGGCGCCCGGCGCCAGCGCCCGTGGTTGCGAGGACTGCATTGGCTGCGCCAAGGCCGACGTTGCCCAGACGGCAAGAAAGAAGACCAGCGACGCGACCACAGCGCATCGCAACAGCGTCCAGATCGGATGCATTCGAAGATTCCCGTGCGCGGCCGGCGTTGCGACGCACGGCGCGCGTTGACTCGAGGTGGCGGCCTCACACGCCGTGGCGCGGGCCGCATCGGGGGCTGCACAACGCAGCTAGCCGGGGATGTCCTTCGTTGTCATGGGAGCCTCCTTGCAGCGCGTTGCGCTGGCGGTGGGAAGGGGCGCAATGTAGCGGCTGACTTTCACCAAGGCAACCCCAATTCATCCCCCATGTTGTCTATTGACCGCGCCGCTTTTTCCGCCCGCGCCCAGCCAGCAGCTTGTCGAATAGCGGATTCGGCAGCAGGCGCATCAGCTTGGCGACGACGCCCATCTGCCACGGGATCACGCGGTAGCTGGTGCCGGCTTCGATGGTGCGAAACGCGCGCTCGGCGAAGTCGTCGGCCTGCAGCATGAACGGCATGCCGTAGCTGTTGCCGGCGGTCAGCGGCGTGGCCACATAGCCCGGCAGGATCGTGACGACACGCACGCCACTGCCGCGGCACTCGCCGCGCAGACTCTCGCAGTAAGCGACGACCGCGGCCTTGCTCGCGCAGTAGGCGCCGTGGCCGGGCAGGCCGCGGATCGCGGC
>JANMHY010000108.1:0-2955 GCA_031375525.1 Burkholderiales bacterium | reverse complement strand
GTGCGTGAAGAGTGGGTGCGAACGCAATACGTGCAAGCGCATCCGGGCAAGGGCGCGCCGGTCTATGTGCAGGATCGCGAACACGGCCATGGTCACGGCAAGAGCAAGGGCAAAGGCAAGCACGACGACTGACTGACGGCCTCGCGCGCTGCGCACGCGCAGCGCTCAGATCGCCAGAGGATCGACATCGACAGCCCACCGCAACACGCGGTGGGCTTTTTCTTTGCCGAGCGGGGTGAGTTGCGGCACCCAGACGCCGAGAAAACGTTGCAGCGCGCCGCGTGAGCGCGACTCGACGAGCATCTGCATGCGCTCGACGCCGGCCACGCGCGAGATCGGCGGCGGCACCGGCGGATAGACCATCACGCTGGCCGCTTCGGGCAACGCTGCGGCTCGTTGCGCAGCGGCATGCAGGAAGGCGCTGGCCATCGCCGCATCCTTGGCTTCGGCGCGCAGCAACGCCAGACTGGCAAACGGCGGCAGGCCCGCGCCTTCCCGATCCCGCAACTGACTCGCCGCGAAAGCAGCGAAGTCGTGCCTGGCCAGCGCGGCGAACAGCGGATGCCGCGGATGCCAGGTCTGGACCCACATCTCGCTCGCCGAGCCTTGCGCAGCATCGCGGCCGGCACGGCCCGCGGCCTGCATCAGCAGCGCAAACAAGCGCTCGCCGGCGCGAAAGTCGCTCGCAAACAGCGCGCTGTCCGGGTTCACCGCGGCGACCAGCGTCATGCGCCGGAAGTCGTGCCCCTTGGCCACCATCTGCGTGCCCACCAGTACATCGACCTCGCCGGCATGCACGGCGGCCAGCTGTTCTTCGAGCGCACCTTTGAGGCGCGTGCTGTCGGCGTCGATGCGGGCGATGCGCGCGCCGGGCAGCAGCGTCGCCAGATGCTCTTCGAGGCGCTCGGTGCCGCGGCCGATGCCATGGATGTCCAGGTTGCCGCAGTCCGGGCAGGCGCGCGGCACGCGCTCGGCGAGGCCGCAGTGGTGACAGCGCAGCGTGCGATCGATCTTGTGGAAGACACGCCAGGCGCTGCAATGCGCACAGCCGCTTTTCCAGCCGCAGGCGCCGCAATGCAGCACCGGCGCGTAGCCGCGGCGGTTGAGCAGGACGAGGCTTTGCTCGCCGCGCTCGAGGCGCTGTTGCAGCGCGCCCAGCAGCGGCGGCGAGATGACGATCTCTTCGCCCTGGTGGCGCGGCAGCGCGCCCATATCGACCACGCGCACACGCGGCAGCACGCCGCCGCCGATGCGTTCGGGCAACGCCAGCCGACGGTACGCACCCTGCTCGGCGCGCTGCCAGGTTTCGAGCGCCGGCGTGGCCGAACCGAGCAGCACGGCGATGCCTTCGTTGTGGCCGCGCCAGACCGAGAGGTCGCGCGCCGAGTAGCGCGCGCCTTCCTGCTGCTTGAACGACGGGTCGTGTTCTTCATCGACGACGATCAGACCCAGCCGCGGCATCGACGCGAACACCGCCAGGCGCGTGCCGAGCACCAAGTCGGCATGGCCGAGGTGAGCCGACAACCAATGCTTGAGGCGCTGCGCCGGCGTCAGCGCGCTGTGCAGCGAAGCCAGCCGATGGCCGGCAAAGCGCGCCGCGAAGCGCGCTTCGAGCTGCGGCGTCAGGTTGATCTCGGGCACCAGCACCAGCACCTGGCGGCCGGCGCCAAGCGCCGCCGCCGCGGCTTGCAGATAGACCTCGGTCTTGCCGCTGCCAGTGACGCCGTGCAGCAGCGTCGTGCCGGCGCTGAGCGCGGCGAGCGCCTGCACGGCGCTGTGCTGCGCGTCGTTCAACGCCGGCGCCGTGGCGTCTTGATGTTCGGCCTTGGCGGGCGCGGCCAGGCGCGCCACGCGCCGCGCGAGCTGCGCTGCATCCAGTTTGCGCAACTCCGGCGGCAGCACCGCGAGCGCGAGTTCGCCGACGCTGCGCTGATAGTAGCCGGCGGCAAAAGCGACGAGCTGCCGCCACGCGGCCGGCAACGGCGGCATGGCGTCCAGCACGTCGCCGAGCGGCTTGATCTGGGAGGCATCGATGGCCGCCCCTGGCGCCCGCTCCCACACGATGCCCGGCACTTGCCGCTTGCCCAGAGGAACCCTGACCAAAGTTCCCAGCGAGAGTGGGCGCTCGCAGTAATAGTCGAGCGTGGGCCCGAGCCCGGCATGCTGCGGCGCCTCGACGGCGACCGCCACCGTGCCCTCCGGCGCTGTCGAGATACGGTCGCTTTCTCGGTTCGGCTTCACAAAAAGCCGCTAAGCCCATGATTCGACAAGGCAAACCGAGCTTTCCACCATTGCTGTGGATAACTTTGTGCAAAAGCTGCCCGCAGCCGCGCTAACCCGTTGATACGCCACGACCCGCCTTGTTCTGCCCGAACCGGAGGCAGGCTGGCAAGATCAATGAAATCAAGCACTTGCAGCAGCATAGGGGAATACCTGATGGCGCAACCCGGGTGTCTTTTCATCGGGCGCTCGCTCCGCCCGGCGTGGGGATAAGTCAGCCTGAGCGCTCACTTACCCAGGGCTTAATGCACAGCCTCATTTAACCGCGCGCAGCGCCCGGGAATGTCGATGCACCTCATCGACGAGCGCCGTCACCGCCTCGGGCGGGGTGTGCTGGCTGATGCCGTGGCCGAGGTTGAAGATGTGCCCCGGGCCGGCGCCGAAGTCGTCGAGCACGCGCCGCGCTTCGGTGCGCACCGCCGCCTCGCCGCCGAACAGGACCATCGGATCGAGGTTGCCTTGCAGCGCGACGCGCATCTGCACGCGTTCGCGGGCGCGGCGCAAGTTCACCGTCCAATCGAGGCCGACGACATCGGCGCCCGTGGCCGCGATGGCTTCGAGCCACGCGCCGCCGCCCTTGGTGAAGACGATCGCCGGCACGCTGCGATCGAGCTTGTCGAGCACACGCTGCGTGTAGGCCAGGCTGAAGGCCTGGAACGCGCCGTCGGCGAGCAC
>JANMHY010000071.1:0-12515 GCA_031375525.1 Burkholderiales bacterium | reverse complement strand
TTCCAGCGCTCTTCCTGGAAGTTGGACCAGCTCACACCCACGGCCTGGGCCATCGCCAGCGAGCCGGCGCCGGCGAGCACGGCACCGGCGATCAGTTTGAGAGTTGCATTCATCAAGGTTGTCTCCTTCGGGGTTGCCTTTGAATGGCGGGCATTCAATTGGATGTCGACGACGAGCCGATTAAATATCCCGTACCGGGGCGTGACTATAGGGTTGATGCCGGACCGTTTGGGCTGTGGCGAGTGTGTCCAGCCATGACAGCACCTGTTGGCGCATCGTCGGCGTTTCGGCGTGGCCGCCGTCTTCGACATGTTGTTGCCAGGCGCCGGCGGCGTCGAGCTGCGCGTACGCGTCGCGCAGGCGGCGGGCGAGCGAGGCCAGGCCCGCCGGCGGCGTCAGCGGGTCGGTGCGGCCGGCCAGCGACAGGTGCGGGCGCGGTGCGATCAGTGCGGCGATTTCGGCGAGCGTGAAGTCTCGAAGCAGGCCGGGCACAAAGAAATATTCGCCGTGCCCATCGAAGCCGCCGCTGTCCAGCAGCGCGTCGTATTCGGCCGCGCAGCAGAGGTCGACGCAGCCGGCGATGCGCGTGTCGAGCGCCGCCGACCACAGCGCCATCGTGCTGCCCATCGACAGACCCAGCGTCACCACCGGCAGCGACGCCAGACCCGGCTGCGCCTGCAGCCAGTCGAGTGCGGCCAGCGTGTCGTGAACGCGCCAGCCCCACAGCGTGGCGCCTTGCCAGAGCAGGCGCTTGACGAGCGCGCGCTCGCTCGGTTCGCGGCGCTCGCCGAAGCCCCAATGGTCGATGGCGAGCACGGCCCAGCCGCGCGCAGCGAGCGCCTCGCCATAGGGCGGCGATTGCAGCGCGGGGCGGCCGGCGAGCAGCTCGTCCTTGCCGGTCTCGAAGCGATTGCCGTGGGCGTGGCAGTACAGCACGACGCCGCGCGGTGCGGCGTCGCGTGGGCGCAGCAGCAGCGCGGGCACGGGCTGCTCGGCGTTGAGGTGCAGGCGCCAGCGTTCGACGGCGGCGTGCGTGTGCTCGTCGCGCGCGAGCTGTTCGCCGGCAACGCCGTCTTGGCGCCATGGCCGCGGGCCGAGCAGTCGCCAAAGGTCTTCGCGCCGCCGCGCGGTGGCGTCGGCGTCGCCGAGCCATGCGAACGGCATGGCGCTAACGCCGCAGCGTCACGCCACGTTCAGCGGCATCCATCGCCAGCCGGCGCGATTCCGTGTTGGGCACGACGACGCGGAGGCTGCCGTACGGCACCGTCCAGCCGCCCTCGCTGGCCAGCGACAACGCCAGCGTCGATGCGTCGGCGCGCGCGGTGAAGTGGTGCAGCCGGTAGCGATCGGGCGTGTCCGCGCGGCGCAAGCCATCGTCTTCGTAGAGCAAGCCGCTCGATTCGCCGGACGCGGGCGCAAACCAATGCAGCGCGCGCGACGGCTCTTCGGTGCGCGCGTGGTCGCTGTCGCTGTCGGTCGTCGGCAGCAGCGCGCCGCCGCGCACGAACAGCGGCAGTTGATCGAGCGGTGCGGGCACCGTCACCCATTGCCCGCCGCCGTGGTGTTGGCCGCTGCTCCAATGCCACCAACCTTCGGCATGACGCGGCAAATAGACGCGTCGCTCGCGTGCGCCGGGCTCGAACACCGGCGCGGCCAGCAGGTCGGGGCCGACCATCATCTCGTCGTTGTCGGCCCAGGTCTCGGCGTCGTCGCCGAAGTCGAAGAAGGTCGGGCGCAACACGGGCAGGTGCTCGCGCGTGGCGCGCCAGAGTTGCGTGTACAGGTAGGGCATTAGCTGTAGGCGCAAGGCCACCGCGGCGCGGATCGCCGGCGTGGCCTCGGCATGCAGCCACGGCGAGTTCACCGTGCCGTCGGCCTTCCAGCTATTCATGATCATGCGCGGCACGAGGCAGCAGGCCTGCGTCCAGCGGATCAGCATTTCGGCGTCGGGGACAGGGCCGTCGAAGCCGCCGATGTCGTGCCCCGTGTTGTACATCCCGGACAGGCTCATCGTCAGCGCCATGCGCTGGTTCCAGCGCATCGTGTGCCAACTCGTGCTGTTGTCGCCGCTCCAGGTCTGCGCGTAGCGCTGCAGGCCCGGCGGGCCGCCGCGGGTGATCGTGTAGACGCGCTCGTCGGGCTTGCTGCGTGCTTGCTGATCGAAGGTGGCGCGTGTCATCAGCAGCGGTTGCAGGGCGTGCGAGCGCGACATCGGCAGCGCCTGGCCGAAGCCGTGGCATGAAGCGCCTTCGCCCCAGATCTCGTACTCGTTGTTGTCGTTCCAGCCGACGTCGATGCCGATGTCGAGCACCTGCTCCTGCAGTTTGGTTTGCCACCACATGCGGTCGCCGTCGCGCGTGAAGTCGAGATGCGCGCCCCAGCCGTCCCAGAATTGTTCGAGGCAGGGGCCGTGGTCGTCGCGCACGAACGCGCCTTGCGCGGCGAGCGATGCGTAGGCCGGATGGTCGTCGAGCAGGCAGGGCTTCAAGTTGGCGACGGTGCGCACGCCGGCTGCGGCAAAGTCGCCGAGCAGTTTCTTTGGCTCGGGGAACTTGTCGTGGTTCCAGGTGAAAACATAGCGCTGCTTGCCGCGGCTGGTGTAGCCCGAGCCGAAATGAAAACTCGACAGCGGAAAGCCGTCTTGTTCGGCGAGGGCGAGGAAGCCGCGGATGCGTTGCTGTGCATCGGGTGCATCGGCCAGCGCCATCGCCGTGTTGGCAAAGCCGAGGCTCCAGCGCGGCGGCATCGCGGTGCCGCCGATCGCAGCGACGAAACGCGCCAACGCCTCGCGCAGCGACGGGCCGGCGAAGACATAGGCATCAAGGTCGCCATCGGCGATTTCGGTGGCGCGGTAGCGGCCGTGGTAGTTGTCGTGCTCGGCGCCGAAGTCGAAGCTGCATTCGGCGAGCGTGTCGTAGTAGCAGCCGCTGGCGAGGCCGTGGCGGTGATTGAGGAAGAACGGCCAATGCTTGTAGAGCGGGTCGCCGGTCTTCGCGTCGTAGCCGAGCGCGTCGAGCATGCGCGTACGCAGGCGGCGGCCGTGCAGGTCGAGCGGGCCGGTCTTGTCGCCGAGGCCGAAGTAGCGGTCTTGCACGGGGTCCCGCTGTTGCCAATGCCAGAGCGTGCCGCTGCGCTCGGAGATCGCGTAGGCGTAGCTTTCGGCGCGGTCGCCGCAGCAGAAGTGCCATTGGCCGTTGTCGTCGCGCTGCTCCCAGGTGATCGCAAACGGATCGAGCGCGATGCGCGCGCGCAAGTGCGAGCCGTCGAGGTGCAGCACATTGCCATGCTGTGACGCGGCAGCGCTCGCGTCGGGTGCGAACAGCGCATCGCGTTGCACACCTTCTGGCGGGAACGCGCCGGCCGGATCGAGCGCCCAGGTGCGCGGTTCGCGCCAGCCGTCGGGCGGCAGCAGCGTCGTGCGGCCGGTGTGGCTATCGACCATCGTCACGCGGGCGCGCCAGCCGTGGTCGAGTTGGAGTTCGATGCAGCCGTTGCTCGAAGAGAGCAGCGTTGCGCGGCGCAGCGGGGTCATGACCGCAACGTCCTGCCAGCCTCGTCGGCGGCAAACAGGTGGCAGGCTTCGGCGGGCGCGTACGCGGTCAGCGTGTCGCCGACAGCGGTGCGCACCTGGCCAGCGCTCTGTACCGTGACGCGCGTGGTGTCCTGGCCCGGCAAGGTGCCGTAGATCAGCGACAGGCCGCCGAGCTGCTCGACCTGCGCGACGGTCACCGGCAATGCCAGCGCACCGGGCTGCGGCTGCAACGACAGATGCTCCGGCCGCACGCCGAGCGTGAGGGCGGTGCCGGCGGCGGCGCGCGCGCCCGGCACCACCACCGAGCCACCGAAGGTTGGCGCCACGGACCCGTCAGCGCCGGCCGTGACGGCGACAAAATTCATCTGCGGCGAGCCGATGAAACCAGCGACGAACCTGTTGGCCGGCTTGTTGTACAGATCGAGCGGCGAGCCGACCTGCTCGATGCGGCCCAGCCGCAGCACGACGATCTTGTCGGCCATCGTCATCGCTTCGACCTGGTCGTGCGTGACGTAGATGCTGGTGGCCGATAGTCGCCGGTGCAGCGCGCTGATCTCGCCGCGCATCGACACGCGCAGCTCGGCGTCGAGGTTCGACAGCGGCTCGTCGAACAGAAAAATCTTCGGCTCGCGCACGATCGAGCGGCCGATCGCCACGCGCTGACGCTGGCCGCCGGAGAGCTGCGTCGGCTTGCGCTGCAGAAACGTGTCCAGGCGCAGCAGCTTGGCGGCGTCGCCGACGCGCTTGTCGATCTCGTCTTTCGACGTGCCGATGTTCTCCAGCCCGAAGGCCATGTTCTGCCGCACCGTCATGTGCGGGTACAGCGCATACGACTGGAACACCATTGCCAGCTCGCGGTCCGCCGCACGCACGTCGTTGACCCGCTGCCCATCGATCAGGATGTCGCCGCTGCTGGCGTCTTCCAAGCCGCAGATGATGCGCAGCAGCGTGCTCTTGCCGCAACCCGACGGGCCGACGAAGACGACGAACTCGCCGTTGTTGACCTGCAAGTCCACGCCGTGGATCACGCGCACGGTCTGGAAGTCTTTGATCAGCGACTTGAGTTGCAGCGACGCCATTATTTGACTCCGGCCGAAGCGATGCCTTGAGTGATGTACTTCTGCAAGAAAGCAAACACCAGCGTGATCGGCAGCAGCGTGATCACCGTCATCGCCAGCAGGTAATGCCACTGCGTGACGAGGTCGCCCTGGAAGGCGTTGAGCGCGAGCTGCAGCGTGAACTGCTCGTTCTTCGACAGCACGATCAGCGGCCAGAGGAAATCGTTCCAGCGCCACATCACCGAGAAGATCGCCAGCACCGCGAGCGCCGGCGCCGCCAGCGGCAACACGATGCGCCAGTAGATGCGCCACTCGCTGGCGTGGTCCATGCGCGCCGCGTCGAGCAGCTCGTCGGGGATCGTCAGCATGTACTGCCGCAGCAGGAAGACGCCGGTCGGCGTGGCCACCGCGGGCCAGATCACGCCCCACAGGCTGTTCAGCAAACCCAGTTCGCTCACCACCAGGAAGTTGGGCACGAGCACGATCGCCGGCGGCACCATCAGCGTGGCGATGATGAGCAGGAACACGCCGGCGCGGCCCTTGAACTTGTACTTCGACAGCGCGAACGCCGCCATTGAGTTGAACAACAGCGTGAGGATCGTCGCGACGACGGTGATGAACACCGAGTTCCACAAATAGCGGCCGAAGTTGAACTTGCCGCCGAGCTCGGTGTAGTTCTCGGTGGCCAGGCGAAACTCGCGCACCGGCTCGCGGTCAGCGATGTTGACGCGGATGAACTCCTCCGGTTTGCCCGGGTCCACATACGTCGCCATCAGGCCGATGCGGCGCAGCTCGGGCAACTCGCGCGTCGTGCCATCGGGCAGCTTGACGCGGTACAGCGGCTTCAAGCCCTCTTCGCCCGGCACCGCCACGGCCTTCTGCCCATAGGGCAAAAAGCGCGGCGGAAATTCGGACAGCGCCGTTTCGCTCTTGAACGACGACATCACCAGCCACAGCACCGGGCCGAACATCAGGAACAGGCCGACCGCCAGATAGAGGTAGCTCAGCCAGTCGGTCCAGTCCAACCGCGAGCGACCGCGCGTGCGGGTGACGAAGGCCACTGCATTCATGTGGCCCCCTTGGGCCTACGGCCCGTCCCCCCGAAGGGGAGCGAGCGCTTTCGGAACGGCCGTGCAGCGCTCATCGCGCCTTCTCCCCCGCATCACCCGCACTCGTCGCCTTCAACTGCACCAGCGTCAACACGATCAACGCCACCGCCAGCAACAGCGAGCCCGCCGCGGCCAAGCCGTACAAGCGCACCTGCTCCTGAAAGCCCGTCTGATAGATGAACTGCACGACGAAGGTCGTTGCCGAGCCCGGCCCACCTCCCGTGAGCACGAAGACCTCGTCGAAGGTCTGCACGGCGCGGATCGCCGCCAGCACGAGCACGACGAGCAGGTTGGGCATCAGCATCGGCAGCGTGATGCGCGTCAGGCTGCGCCATGGCGATGCGCGGTCGAGCTGCGCGGCTTCATACAGGTCCGCCGGGATCGCCTGCAGGCCCGCCAGCAGGATCAGCGTGTAGAAGCCCATGTGGGCCCAGATGCTGACGAAGACGACCCAGAAGAACGCCGTGCCGGACTCGGCCAGCCACAGCGTCGGCGTGCCGCCGAAGGCGGTGAGCACGCCGTTCAACAGGCCGTCGCGCTGCAGGATCCACTTCCAGATCAGCGCCACGACGACGGGCGACAGCAGCACCGGATAAAAGAACACGCCGCGCCAGAAGCCGCGGCCGATGATCTTGCGGTTGAGCACCAGCGCCGTGATCATGCTGAAAAGCACCATCAGCGTGACCTGGAACAGCGAGTATTTCGCCGTGTTCCAGACCGCGCGCCAGAACAGGTCGCGCTTGCAGGTCGACGGGTCGAAGTGATTCGTGCAGTCGAGCAGCGTCGCCAGGTTCTCGAAGCCGACGTACGGCCGGTCGCGCGGGTACAGCTCGACGCCGCCGGTGAAGGCGTAGTAGAAGTTGATCGCGATCGGCAGGAACGTGAATACGCCGAAGATCAGCATGTTCGGCGCCAGGAACAACCACGGCGTGCCGGGCTTGGTTTGCATGCCGTGGCCTTTCGCGGGTCAGCGCAGCATCACTACTTGCTCGCCGCCTTGACCTGCTCGTCGATGTCCGACGCCAGGCGCTTGATCGCGTCGTCGGCGCTCATCTCGCCGGCCACCGCCTGGCCGATGCGCTGCGCGGTCGGCAGGAACACCGCGCGGTTGAAGCGGTAGCCCTGCAGCTCGAAGTTGGCCGGCGCGATCTTGGGCACGTCGGCGACGAAGACGTTGAGCGCGGCCTTGGCCATCGGCGAGACGTTGTAAGTGACGCCCGCCTTGGCGACAGACAGGCTGGCCGGGATGTTGTCGGTCTTGGCCATCAGCTCCTTGTAGTTCGCGTCTTCGGAGAGGAAGTCGATGAACTTGGCGGCGAGCGCCGGCTGCTTGGTGCGCTTGAAGGCGACGAAGGCCGCGCCGCCCGGCATTGCGGTGCAGGCGGCCGGGCCGCAGGGCGCCGGCGCGACGGCCCACTCGAAGGCCTTGGTGACCTGCGTGTCCATGCGCTTCAACTGCCACGAGCCCGAGTAATAGACGACGACGCGGCCGTTGGCGAATTCTTCGAACGCGTCGCGGTACTGCGAGCCGCCGGTGCCGCCCCAGACCTCCTTGGGCATCAGGCCGTTCTTGTTCCAGTCGATGAACTTCTTGACCGCGGTCTGGTAGCCGGCGTCGATGACGGGCACGCCGTTGGCGTCGAACAGCTTGGCGCCGTAGGCCACCGCCAGCGGCGCGAAGCGGTGGCCGCTGCGGTCCATGGCCATCGCGAACGGCGTCTTGGTCGCCTTGGCCACCTTGTCGGCCGCGGCCATCCAGTCGTCCCACGTCGCCTTGTCGCCGGGCATCGGCACCTTGGCTTGCTCGAACAGCGTCTTGTTGACGTAGGCGCCAGTGACGGTGAGCTGCGACATCAGGCCGTAGATGCCCTTGTCCTGCGGCCCGGCACGGAACCACGGCAGCGTGGAAGCAAAGTTGTCGGCCCATGCCTTCTGGCGCGCGGCGCTGAGGTGCGGCGTCAGATCGAGGTAGTACTTGTTCAAGCCGCCGAGGTCGGCGACGCGGCCGACGTCGGGGCCTTCGCCGGCCGCCAGTTGCACCGGCAGCGTCTCGACGACGGCCTTGTACGGCACCTTGTCGATGACGATCTTGGCGCCGGCGTTGGCGGCTTCGAAGCGCTTGGCGATCTCGCCGGTGACTTCGCATTCGTTGCCGTCGGAATAACACTGCACGCGCAGTTCTTGGGCGAGGGCCGGTGCGGCGGCCAGGGCTGCAGCGAGGGTGGCCAGGAGGGGCAATCGGTTCATCAATAGACTCCTTCAGAGGGTCGAATGATGTTCACACGCACGGCGGCGCGCTTCAACAAGGAAAACGCCAGTGGCAAAGCGTCGCCGTGTTTGGGGATGCGCCCGATAGACAGCCTGTGCCGCCCGCCTAAAGTGCCTTTTCGTTCGATCTTTCGGAGTCTTCGTCATGTTCGTTTTCAAACTCAGCTTCGCCACGCTGGCCGCCACCGGCGCGCTCTTGCTCGGCGCGGCCCCGGCCGCCGTCGCGCAGCAAAAGTTCATCACCGTCGGCACGGGAGGCGTCACCGGCGTCTATTACGCGGCCGGCGGCGCGATCTGCCGCCTGGTCAACAAGGACCGCGCCAAACACGGCATCCGCTGCTCGGTGGAATCGACCGGAGGCTCGGTCTTCAACGTCAACACCATCAAGGCCGGCGAGTTGGATCTCGGTTTTGCGCAGAGCGACGTGCAATACAACGCCGCCAAAGGCCAGGGCAATTTCAAGGACGCCGGTGCGTATGGCGATTTGCGCGCGGTGTTCTCGGTGCACCCCGAGCCGTTCACGGTGCTGGCGCGCAAGGAAGCCAACATCAAGACCTTTGCCGACTTCAAAGGCAAGCGCTTCAACGTCGGCAACCCGGGCTCGGGCACGCGCGCCTCGCTCGAGGAAATGATCGCTGCCATGGGCTTGAAGCTCACCGACTTTTCGCTGGCCTCGGAGTTGAAGGCCGACGAACATGGCCCGGCGCTGTGCGACGGCAAGATCGACGGCTTCTTCTACGGCGTCGGCCACCCGAGCGCCAACATCCAGGACCCGACCACGTCGTGCGGCGCCAAGCTGGTGCCGCTGACCGGCCCCTTCGTCGACAAGCTGGTGGCCGACAAGCCGTACTACGCCAAGGCCAACATCCCCGGCGGCCTGTACCCCAACAACCCCGAGGGCGCGCAGACCTACGGCGTGCTGGCCACGGTGGTCACGTCGGCCAAGGCGCCGGCCGAGTCGGTGTACCAGGTGGTGAAAGCGGTGTTCGACAACTTCGATGAGTTCAAGAAGCTGCACCCGGCGCTGGCCAATCTGAAGCCCGAGAGCATGGTCACGGACGGCCTGTCCGCGCCGCTGCACGAAGGCGCGGTGAAGTACTACAAGGAAAAGGGCTGGGTGAAGTAGCCAACAGCCCAACCTCATTCACCGCAGAGGGGCGGAGGGCGCAGAGGGCCGCAGAGGAATACGAGTGCTGAACTCCTCTGCGCAAACTCTGCGTCCTCCGCCCCTCTGCGGTGAATGAAACTGTATTGCCATGGCCACCGACATCGAGAAGGCCCCCGAGGCCCTTCAGCAACTCGTCGCCGACACCGACACCGGCGGCCGCAAGGCAGCCGGCGTTGCCGGCGGCGTGATCTTCGCGGTCAGCCTGGCCTGGGCGCTGTTCCAGCTTTGGTATGCGTCGCCGCTGCCGTTCACCTTCGGCGTCGGCATCCTGAATGACACCGAGGCGCGCTCGCTGCACCTCGGTTTCGCGTTGTTCCTCGCCTTCCTCGCCTGGCCGGCGACGAAGTATTCGCCGCGTGACCGCGTGCCGATCGTCGACTGGGCGCTCGCTGTGGCCGGCGCCTTTGCCGGCGCCTACCTGCTGCTGTTCTACAAGGAACTCGCAACGCGGCCCGGGCAGCCGACGCAGACCGACATCGTCATCGCCACCATCGGCCTGGTGCTGCTGCTCGAAGCCACGCGCCGCGCCGTCGGCTGGCCGATGGCCGCGCTCGCCGGCCTGTTCATCGCCTACGCGATGCTGGGGCCTTACATGCCCGAGGTGCTGCAACACAAGGGCGCGTCGCTGAACCGGCTGCTGTCGCATCTGTGGCTGACCACCGAAGGCGTTTACGGCATCGCGCTCGGTGTGTCCACCGGCGCGATCTTTGTGTACGTGCTGTTCGGCACGCTGCTCGACCGCGCCGGCGGCGGCAACTACATGATGCAGGTCAGCTTCGCCGCGCTCGGCCATTTGCGCGGCGGGCCGGCGAAAGTGGCGGTGGTGAGCAGCGCGCTCAACGGCATGATCAGCGGCTCGTCGGTCAGCAACGTCGTCTCCGGCGGCATCTTCACCATCCCGCTGATGAAGAAGGCCGGCTACGGCGGCGTCAAGGCCGGCGCGATCGAAACCATGTCGTCGGTCAACGGCCAGATCATGCCGCCGGTGATGGGCGCCGCGGCGTTCCTGATGGTCGAGTACGTCGGCATCCCGTACTCGGACATCGTCAGGCACGCCATCCTGCCGGCCACGCTGTCCTACATCGGCCTGTTCTACATCGTGCACCTCGAAGCGCTGAAGATGGGCATGAACCCGGTGATCAACCGCGCGCCGCGGCCCTGGAGCGACGCCGCGCTGCGCTTCGGCCTCGGCCTGTCGGGCAGCGTCATCGTCGTCGCGCTGCTGTACTACCTGTTCGCCGCGGTGAAGTCGTTCATGGGCGCGGCGGCGCCGTGGGCCGTTGGCGCCATCGTGCTGGCGCTGTACGCCATCAGCATCCGCCAGGCCGCGAGCTGCCCCGACCTGCCCGATGACATCGACATCGACGCGCCCCGTGCCCTCGACACCTGGCCGACGGTGCGTGCCGGCCTGCATTTCCTGATGCCGATCGGCACGCTGATCTGGTGCCTGATGGTCGAAGAGATGTCGCCGTCGTTGTCGGCGTTCTGGGCCATCGCCGTGCTGATCGTGCTGATGCTGACGCAACGGCCGCTGATCTTGCTGCTCAGGAAGCAGCCGATCGGCGACGCCTGGAGGCGCGGCGCGCGCGACGTCATCGGCGGCCTCACCGACGGCTCGCGCAACATGATCGGCATCGGCGTGGCCACCGCCACCGCCGGCATCATCGTCGGCGGCATCACGCTCACCGGGCTGGGCCTGCGCATGACCGAGTTCGTCGAGTTCGTGAGCCAGGGCAACGTGATCGTGATGCTGCTCTTCATCGCCTTCGTCTGCCTCGTCCTCGGCCTCGGTGTGCCGACCACCGCCAACTACGTGCTGGTGGCCACGCTGATGGCGCCCGTCGTCGTCGAGCTCGGCGCGCAGAGCGGCCTGATCATTCCGCTGATCGCGGTCCACCTGTTCGTCTTCTATTACGGGATCATGGGCGACATCACGCCGCCGGTCGGCCTGGCGACCTTTGCGGCGGCGGCGATCAGCGGCGAAGACGCCATCGCCACCGGCATCCAGGGCAGCATCTACGCGCTGCGTACCGTCATCCTGCCCTTCATCTGGATCTTCAACCCGACGCTGCTGCTGATCGACGTGCAGTCGTGGTGGGATGTGCTGCTGGTCGTGCTCGCCTCGACCGCGGCGATGCTCGTCTTTGCCGCATGCACGATGAACTGGTTTCGCGTCAAGTGCAAACCGTGGGAGTTCGCGGCACTGGCACTGGCCACGGTGTTTCTCTTCCGCCCAGACTTCTTCATGGACTACATCGCGCCCGAATACAAAACCGTCGCCGCGTCCGAGGCCTTCAAGGTCGCCGGCCAGTTGCCGGCTGGCGATCGCCTGGTGGCCGTGATCGCCGGCACGACGATCGAAGGCGATGGGTTGAAGAAGACCGTGGCGCTGAACCTCGGCGCGGCCGAGGCCGACGGCCGCAAGCGCATCAACGCCGCGGGCCTGACCGTCGTGCCGCTCGGCGACAAGCTGCAGATCGCCGGCGTGAAGTTCGGCAGCGCGGCCAGGAAGAGCGGCTTCGAGCAGGGCTTCGAGATCGTCGAAGTCAAGGTGCCGAGCGGCCGGCCGTCGGCGCATTGGTTCTACCTGCCGGGGGTGCTGTTGATCGCGGTGGTGTGGTGGGCGCAGGGGCGAAGAATGAAGAGGGCGTCATGAACCTGACGCACATCGTCCACCGCAGCCTGCGCGCCCCACCACCCGTGGCCGTGGGCGGCGAGGGCGTGTATCTGATCGACGCCGCCGGCAAACGCTACCTCGACGCCAGCGGCGGCGCCGCCGTGTCCTGCCTCGGCCACGGGCACCCCGATGTGATCGCGGCGATGCACGCACAGATCGATGCGCTGGCCTATGCGCACACGGGGTTCTTCACCAGCGAGCCGGCCGAGCAACTCGCCGACCACCTTGTCGCGCGCGCGCCCGGCGGTCTCTGCAACGTTTACTTCGTCAGCGGCGGCTCCGAAGCGATGGAGGCGGCGCTCAAACTCGCGCGCCAACACTTCGTCGAGCGTGGCCAGCCCGAGCGCACGTTGTTCGTCGGCCGCCGCCAGAGCTACCACGGCAACACGCTCGGCGCGCTCGCGGTCGGCGGCAACGAGTGGCGGCGCAAACAGTTCGCGCCGTTGCTGGTCGACGTGCTGCGCGTCTCGCCGTGTTATGCCTACCGCGACCAGCGTGAGAACGAAAGCGAAGCGCAGTACACGCAACGTCTGCTCGACGAACTCGACGCGACGATCGTCGCCGCGGGCCCGCAACGCGTGATCGGCTTCTGCGCAGAAACCGTGGTCGGCGCCACCGCCGGCGCGGTGCCGCCGACCGCCGGCTATTTCAAAGGCGTGCGTGAGATCTGCGACCGCCACGGCGTGCTCTGGATCGCCGACGA
>JANMHY010000066.1:0-1623 GCA_031375525.1 Burkholderiales bacterium | reverse complement strand
CGACTTGCGCGCCTCGGCCAGCCTGGTGATCGCCGGCCTCGTGGCCGACGGCCAGACCCAGGTCGAGCGCATCTACCACCTCGACCGCGGCTACGACCGCATGGAAGCCAAGCTGCGCGGCGTGGGCGCGAACATCGAGAGGACGTCGTGACGATCACTTTCGCTCTGTCGAAAGGCCGCATCTTCGACGAGACGCTGCCGCTGCTCGCGCGCGCCGGCATCGAAGTGCTTGACGACCCCGAGACCTCGCGCAAGCTGATCCTGGCCACCAACCGCGCCGACGTGCGCGTGGTCCTGGTACGCGCCAGCGACGTGCCGACCTATGTGCAATACGGCGGCGCCGATCTCGGCGTGGCCGGGGCCGACGTGCTGATGGAGTCCGAAGGCGACGGCCTGTACCGCCCGCTCGACCTGCGCATCGCGCGCTGCCGCATGAGCGTGGCCACGCGTTCGGACTTCGACTACGCGAGCGCCGTCAAACAAGGCTCGCGCATCCGCGTGGCAACGAAGTACACCGCCACCGCGCGCCAGTTCTTCGCTGACAAAGGCGTGCACGTTGATCTGATCAAGCTCTATGGCTCGATGGAGCTGGCGCCGCTGACCGGGCTGGCGGATGCGATCGTCGATCTGGTGTCTTCGGGCAATACGCTCAAGGCCAACGGCCTGGTCGAAGTGGAGAAGATCGCCGACATCTCGTCGCAGCTGGTGGTCAATCAGGCGGCGCTGAAGCTGAAGCGCGAGGCGATGCGGCCGCTGATCGATGCGCTGGAGAAGGCGGTGCAGGCGTGATCGTTCGTCGTTTGTCCACTTCGCAGCACGACTTCGAAGCGCAGTTCGCAGCGCTGCGCTGGTCAACAGAGACCGACGCGTCGATCGACAGCACGGTCGCCAGCATCATTGCTGATGTGCGCAAGCGTGGTGACGCGGCGGTGCTCGAATACACGACGCGCTTCGATGGTGTGAATGCCGCGAGCGTGCCGGCGCTCGAGCTCTCGCGCGACGAACTTGCCGCCGCACTCAGCGCCATCACCCCGGAACAACGCCGCGCGCTCGAGGCCGCGGCCGAGCGCGTGCGCTCGTATCACGAGCGCCAGCTCGACGTGAGCTGCCGCGGCTTCGCCTACCGCGACACCGACGGCACGCTGCTCGGCCAGAAAGTCACGCCGCTCGACCGCGTCGGCGTCTATGTGCCGGGCGGCAAGGCGGCGTATCCGTCGTCGGTGTTGATGAACGTCGTGCCGGCGCGCGTGGCCGGTGTCGGCGAAGTCATCATGGTTGTGCCCACTCCCAAAGGCGAGAGGAACGCGCTTGTACTCGCCGCCGCGCACATCGCCGGCGTGCACCGCGTCTTCACGATCGGCGGCGCGCAAGCCGTCGCCGCACTCGCCTGCGGCACCGCGACGATCCCGCGCGTCGACAAGATCACCGGGCCTGGTAACGCCTATGTTGCCAGCGCGAAGAAGCAGGTCTTCGGCCAGGTCGGCATCGACATGATCGCCGGGCCGAGCGAGATCCTGGTCATCGCCGACGGCAGCACGCCGCCGGACTGGGTGGCGATGGACCTGTTCTCGCAGGCCGAGCACGACGAGTTGGCGCAGAGCCTGCTGCTGTGCCCGGACGCGG
>JANMHY010000064.1:0-3779 GCA_031375525.1 Burkholderiales bacterium | reverse complement strand
CTCGAAGGCTTCCAGGAAAACTTCGAGCGCATCCGGCGGGATGTACAGATCCTGCGGCATCGCAAACAGCGGCTCGCCGTACAGGCGGGCCACGGCCACCGAGTCGATGTCTTTCGGCGGCAACTCGGCCACCGCCACCGGATCGGCCGGCGGCGGCAATTCGGTGATCGCGCTCACTCTGGCGTCACTTGTCGGTCTGATAGACGTAGGGCTGCTGCGCCACCTTGGCGTCCTGCCAGTCGGCGCTGGCCTCGCGGTCCTGCGCGCGGTCCCACAGGCGGGCGCGGCCGGCGCGCTGCTCGGCTTCGAGCGTCGGCTTGCGCGTCTTCAACTCATCGATGAATTGCGTGACGTCGGAGCGGTACGGTTTCCAGAACAGCGGCATGGTTGGGGGCGATCTCTTTTTGGCACGTGTGTGAGGGCAGAATCCGGCGTTTCCACAAGTTTAACGGGGGCTTCTCTATGCAGCTGAATCTCAAGGAGATCATGATGGCAACGTTGTTCGGCTCGCTGCTGGCGCTGCTCGGTTGCGACCAGCAGAAGATCGCCAAGCTCGAAGAAGGCGTGGCCACCGAGGCCGATGTGAAGAAGCAGTTCGGCGAGCCGCAGGCCACCTACAACGAGGCCGACGGCAGCAAGACCTTCGAGTACAGCCGCCAGCCCGAGGGCCAGGTGGCGTGGATGATCACGATCGGCAACGACGGCAAGATGAGCGCGTTGCGCCAGGTGTTGAAGAACAGCGAGTTCGCCAAGGTCACGCCCGGCATCGACAAGACGCAGGTGCGCCGCTTGCTCGGCAAGCCGGGCAAGACCGCGAAGTTCGACCTGAAACCCGACGAGGAGCATTGGGACTGGCGCTGGCTCGACGGCCAGGTGCCCAAGCTGTTCAGCGTGATCTTCGACAAGGACGGCAAGGTGATGAGCAGCTCGGTCGCCGACGACGTGCGCGCGCAGCAGGGCAGTCAGTAGTCTTTCATCGCGGCCAGGTTCGGCACGATCGCGTCTTCGCCGATCAGCGCCACGAAGCCGCTGCGGCGCATCAGCGACAGCGGCTGCTCGTTGACGTTGGCCAGGACCAGCGCGATGCCGGCCTTCTTCAAGTCCTTGTGCAGATGCGACAGGGCATCGAGGCCCGAGGTGTCGAGCGAGATCAGGCGGTGCATTTCGAGCACGACGCAGCGCGTGCCGGCCGGCAGTTGCGCCGGCAGCGCCTCGACCTTGGCCACGGCGCCGAAGAACAGCGAGCCGAAGAGCTCGAAGCTGACCACGCCGTCGGGCAATGGGCCGGCGTCGTACGGCTGGACCTTGAACAGCGTGCTCATGCGGTAGATGAAAAACACACAGGCCAGCACCAGGCCGACTTCGACGGCCACCGTGAGATCAAAGACGACCGTGAGAAAGAACGTGCCGAGCAGGATGGTGCGGTAGGGCAACGTGAAGTGACGCAGGCGCGCGAACTCGTGCCACTCGCCCATGTTCCAGGCCACGAACAGCAAGATGCCGGCGAGTGCGGGCAGCGGCACATGCACCGCCAGCGGCGCAGCGAGCAGCACCGTGGCCAGCAGCGTGACTGCATGCACGATGCCGGCCACGGGCGTGCGGCCGCCGGCGCGCACATTGGTGACAGTGCGGGCGATGGTGCCTGTTGCCGGCATGCCGCCGAACAACGGGCTCACCATGTTGGCCACGCCTTGCGCCATCAGCTCCTGGTTCGGGTCGTGCCGGGGCAGGTCGTCGACGACGTTGTCGGCAATGCGCGCGCACAGCAGCGACTCGATGGCGCCGAGCAGTGCGATCGTGATCGTCGGAATCAGCAACTGCTTGGCGCTCTCCCACGAAAACGGCGGCAGCGCCAGATCGGGCAGCGTGCGCGGGATGCCGCCGAAGCGCGTGCCGATGGTCTCCACCGGCAGGCTCAGGTACCAGCCCAGCAAAGTCATCAGCACCAGCGCGATCACGGGTGCCGGCACCCGCGACAGCGCCGACAGCGAGCGGCCTTCGACCCGGTTTTCGGTGGACGCGCCGCGCGCGAACAGCTTCGGCCACAACCACAGCAGCGCAAACGAGGCGGTACCGATCGCGACCGCATACCAGTTCACGCTGCCCAGGTGCAGCCACAGCGCGCCGATCTGCGAGAAGAAGTCGGCCGGCATCTTGTCGATCTTCAAGCCCAGCAGATCCTTTAACTGCGACAACGCGATCAGCACTGCGATGCCGTTGGTGAAGCCGATGATGATGGCCACCGGGATGTAGCGCACCAGCGCGCCGAGCTTGAACAGGCCGAGCGCGAACAGCAGCCCGCCGGCGAGTGCGGTCGAGATCAGCAGGTTGGTCAGCCCGTAGCGCTCGACGATGCCATAGACGATGACGATGAAGGCGCCGGCCGGCCCGCCGATCTGCACGTTCGAGCCGCCCAGGGCCGAGATCAGGAAGCCGGCGACTATTGCCGTGACCAGGCCCTGCTCGGGCTTCAGACCCGACGCAATCGCAAATGCCATCGCCAGCGGCAGCGCGACGATGCCGACGGTGATGCCGGCGCCGACGTCGGCCAGCGCGGTGCGGCGGTCGTAGCCCGCGAGCGCATCGACCAGGCGGGGCCGGAAGCGGTGAAGGTTCAGCGTACGCGCAACCCGGGCGTGGCGCCGGGCCACGGTTCGAGCACGTAGAGGCCCGGGTGCGCTTTCTCGTCGGCGTGGCTGGCGGCCAGCACCATGCCCTCGCTGACGCCGAACTTCATCTTGCGCGGCGCGAGGTTGGCGACCATCACCGTCATCTTGCCGATCAGGTCTGCGGGCTGGTAGGCCGACTTGATGCCCGAGAAAACGTTGCGGTGTTTTCCTTCGCCAACGTCGAGCGTCAGCCGCAGCAGCTTGTCGCTGCCCTCGACGTGCTCGGCGTTGACGATCCTGGCCAGGCGCAGATCGATCTTGGTGAAGTCGTCGATCTTGATTTCGGCAGCGAGCGGCTCGCCGCCAGGCACCACCGCAGGCGCGGCGGGCGCTTCGAACAAGGCATCGACCTGCTTCGGATCGACGCGCTGCATCAAATGCTCGTACGCCTTGATCGCACGCGGAAAATTCTTCGAGGGGGCATGCAGGTCATCCCACGTCAAAGGCCCGACGCCCAGCAACTCCTCGACGCGCGCCACCAGGCTGGGCAGGATCGGCTTGAGCAGGATGCTCAGGCGCCAGAAGCCCGCCATGCAGCGCGACACCACCTGGTGCAGGTGCAATCGCTTGGCCGGATCCTTTGCCAATTCCCACGGCTTCTTCTCGTCGAAGTAGCCGTTGATCGAATCGGCCAGCGCCATGATCGCGCGAATCGCTTTCGCAAACTCACGCGCCTCGTAGGCGGCGGCGACTTCGGCGTCCACGTCCTGCCACGCAGCGGGTCCGACGCTGCCGGCGAGTTCGACTTCATTCGCATCGAGCTGGCCGTCGAAGTGCTTGTTCAGAAAAGAAGAGCAACGGCTGGCGATGTTGATGTACTTGCCGATCAAGTCGCTGTTGATCCGCGCGATGAAGTCCTGCGGGTTGAACTCGATGTCCTCGACCTTCGCATTCAACTTCGCTGCGATGTAGTAGCGCAGCCACTCGGCGTTCAAGCCCACTTCCAGATAACGCAGCGGCGAGAGGCCGGTGCCGCGGCTCTTGCTCATCTTGTCGCCGCCCAGCGTGATGAAGCCGTGCACATAGACCTTGTCGGGCGTCTTGCGGCCGCTGAAGTGCAGCATCGCGGGCCAGAACAGGGTGTGGAAGTAGCTGATGTCCTTGCCGATG
>JANMHY010000050.1:0-4448 GCA_031375525.1 Burkholderiales bacterium | reverse complement strand
CCGTCTCGGCCTTCAACACACGGCCGTGCGGCCCGGCGCCGTCGTTCAAAAACATGCGGATGAACTTCATGTACTCGCCGACGCTGGCGTACAGGCCGTGGCCGCCCATGTCCATCTCGGGCGGCTGCGGCAGCATCAGGTCGGGCAGCGGCGTCAACTTGCCGTCGGCCGCGCGGTCGTGAATGACGGCGCGGCGAGCGCGCATGCTGTCGCTCATCGTGAACGCGATGTCGCTCATGCCGAGCGGGCCGAAGATGCGCTCGGCGAAAACCTCGCCCAGGCGCTTGCCGCCGCGCTGCTGCTCGACGATGCGGCCGAGCCAGTCGATGTTGGGGCCGTAGGTCCAGCGCTCGCCGGGGTCATGCAGCAGCATCGTGCGGATCGACGCAAAGGTGCACGACACGACGGTCGGGATGGCCTTGGCCGTACGGTATTTCAGATCGTCGGCGCTGAAGAACTCGTAGCCCTGGCCGCTGGTGTGCACCAGCAGGTCGTTGACGGTGATGTCGCGCTTCGGCGCGCGCGTCTTCGGCTGGCCGGCGGCGTCGAAGCCATCGAGCACTTGCAGCTCGGCGATCTCGGGCACGTACTTTTTGGCCGCGTCGGCCAGCGCGATCTTGCCTTCTTCGACGAGCTGCATCACCGCGGTGCCGGTGATCGCCTTGGTGGTGGAGAAGATCGCCATCACCGAGTCGAGGCTCATCGCCGTGTCTTTGCCGAGCTCGCGTTTGCCGGCGCTGCCTTCGTAAGTGTTGGCGTTGCGGTCGGTGGCCATCGCCACCACGCCCGGCGCGCCGCCGGCGCGGTGCACGGTGTAGTCGAGGACGGTGTCTGCGGCTTGTTTCAGAGTCGATGCCATGACTGTCTCCTGTTCAAGATGACGAAACACTTTAGGAGCGCGCGCCGGTCGCGCGATCGGGTGCGATTCCGCGCCGGCTAAAGAAAATTCGTAGGGGAATACGCCGCCCACCAAGGGTTTGACGCAGCGCGGTGCCGTGCGGCACAGCACCAGAATCACAGCGTGAACCGACCCGTCCTCGCCAACACGCGCGCCGATGTCCAGCGGGCGTCACCGCGAGCACGCGACCGGCTGCGCCCGGGCGACGCCGAGTTCCCGCACGAGCTGGTGCTCGAGAACACGGTGGTTGGCATCAGCTACATGCAGGACCGGCACTTCCTCTGGGCCAATGCGCGCATGGCGCAAATCTTCGGCTACGAGGCCGGCGAACTCGACGGCCAGCCGGTGCGCCGGCTCTACAGCAACGAGGCCGACTACGAGACCGTCGGCCGCATGTACGCCGCCTTTGCGCGCCACAACGCCTACACGCACGAGCGCGCGATGCTGAAGAAGAACGGCGAGACGCTGTGGTGCCTGATCTCGGGCCGCATGATCGACCCCGAAGACCCGCGCTCGCCGTCGGTCTGGGTGGTGCAGGACATTGCCGACCGCAAGCGCGCCGAGGATCAATTGCGCCGCGTCAACCAGCGCCTCGAACAGACCGTAGCCCGGCGCACGCTGAACCTGGCGCGCAGCAACGAGGCCCTGCGCGCCGAGGTCGAGCGGCGCCGCGCGGCGCAGGAACTCTCGGTCGAGAGCCGCGAGAAATACCGCGCGCTGTTTCGCCACATGCCGCTGGGCGTGCTGGTGGCCAACGCCGAGGGCGAGATCGTCGATGTCAACCGCGCGCTGCAGAACACACTCGGCGCGGCCTCGCGGGCGCGCTTCGATGGGGTGGCCGGCGACGCGGCACGTGTGCTGGTGCCGGAAGGCGGCACGGTGTCACTCGCCGAGCGTGTGCGCGAGGCCGTCGCGGCAAGCCTGGGGCGCAAGGTCGATCGCTTCGAGATCGCGTGGCTGGCGGCCAGCGGCAAACAGCGCGCGCTGTCGGTGGTGGCTGCGCCGCTGTCGGGCCACGGCCTCGGTGTTGCGTTCGCGTTCTCCGACGTCACCGAGCAGCGCCAGGCGCGCGACCGCGAACATGCGCAGCAGGCCGCGCTGGCGCATGCGTCGCGGCTGTCGCTGATGGGTCAGATGGCGTCGGCCCTGGCGCACGAACTGGGTCAGCCGCTCAACGCCTGCCAGAGTTATCTCGGCGGCCTGCGGCACCGGCTGCGCGATGAACTCGCAACGCGGCCCGAGCTGGCGCAGGCGCTAGACAAAGCGGCCGGCCACCTCGACCAGGCCAGCGACATCATCCGCAACGTGCGCAGTTTTGTCTCGCGCC
Source organism: Burkholderiales bacterium (assembly GCA_031375525.1). Taxonomy (GTDB): domain Bacteria; phylum Pseudomonadota; class Gammaproteobacteria; order Burkholderiales; family Burkholderiaceae_C; genus CADEEN01. The sequence goes on along the minus strand of JANMHY010000050.1, from coordinate 2,223 downwards.
ACCAGCCGCAGTCGCAAGCCCTCGACCTGGTGGCGCTGGTGCAGCAGACGATCAACCTGCTCGACGTACCGCTGCGCGCAGCGCAGGCCAAGGTGCAGGTCAACGCGGTCATGCCATCGCTCGTCGTGCGTTGCCATGCAGTCGAGATCCAGCAGGTGCTGGTGAACCTGATCGTCAACGCGATCGATGCGATGCAAGACGTGGCTGCGGACGAGCGCACGATCGAGATCGCGCTCGGTGTCGAAGGCCGCAGCAAGGCCAGCGTGCAGATCAGCGACAACGGCCCCGGCGTGCCCGCCGAACTCGCCGAGCGCATCTTCGAGCCCTACTTCACCACCAAGGCCGCGGGCCTGGGCATGGGCCTGATGATCTGCCGCACGATTGTCGAGTCGCACGGCGGCGCGCTGCGGCTCGTTGCCGGCCGCGCCCGTGGCGCCGGCTTTCGCTTCACGCTGCCAGCCGTGAAGGAGGCGCCTTGATGCGCGAGACGCCCCCCGTGCAGGTCTTCCTCGTCGATGACGAACGCGATGTCACCGACGCGCTGATGTGGCTGCTCGAATCGGTGAAGATCGCCTCGCGCAGTTTCGACAACGCCGAGAGCTTCGTGCAGGCGCTGCGCGACGCGCGCGTCCCGGTGTGCGCCGTGCTCGACCTGCGCATGCCCGTGGTCAGCGGCCTCGAGTTGCAGCAGCAGTTGATCGACGAGGGCATCGACGTGCCGCTGATCTTCCTGAGCGCGCATGGCGACGTGCCGGCCGCCGTCAACGCGATGCAGCACGGCGCGATCGACTTCCTGCAAAAACCGTTCAACTCGCAGGCCTTCCTGCACAGCATCAACCGCCTGGTCAAGCTGGCTGCCGCGCATTACGAGCGCAAACAACAGGCACAGGGTGTGCAGCAACTGCTGGCCCGCCTGTCGCGACGCGAACTCGAAGTCCTCGACGGCCTGCTCGCCGGCCAGACCAGCAAGCACCTCGCCAAGACCTTGGGCATCAGCCCGAAGACGATCGACGTGCACCGCGCCAGCGTGATGCGCAAGCTGCTGGTGAGCAGCAGCACCGAGTTGGTGAAGCTGGTGGGGCCGGCACGATCGATCGCATAGGCCTGCAGACCCGCCAAGAACGACGAGCGCTACGTCGCGCTGACCTGAGTCGTGAGCCGCGCGGCCGTTTTCTTCGTCGTCGACTGCACGAAGTGCTGCAGCTTGGCGACCAATGCCTTTGCCGAACGATGCAGCGTCGGCTTCACCTCTTCGATGGCCCGGTTCAACGCGTCCGGCATCGTGCGCGCGAGGTCGGCGGCCCGCTGTGCAAGGAACTGCGGCCGCATGCCGAGTTGATTGGCCAGCGCGCAGAGGTGGTCTTTGGTGATCGAGCCCGGCCTGAACTCACCGCCGACGGCGAACGCGAAGTCCTGCGAAAGGCCCGGGTACAGGCGCGTGCACATGAGATCGTAGAAAGGTGTCAGCAGCACGCCCCGGCCGGGTACGTTGTAGAGCGACAGGTTCTTGGCGTGACTGTCGTTGTTGCCGACGTAGAGGTTGAACAGGATCCAGTCGACGAAATTGCGCAAATCGACGGCAGGCTGCGCGCTGTAGTGGCGGATCAGCTCGGCGCACTTCACCAGATCGGGGCCACCCTCCTTCTCGTACTTTCGCTCCGACACCGTGCCCGCCAACTGGCACAAGTCGTACTGAACCAGGCGCGCCAGCGTGCCGTCCGGTCGTTTCATGCGGTCGAATCGGCGGACGACGCACGATTCGGTGAGCGGTTCGTAAAAGACCTCGGCGGTCGGCAGGCCGCAATAGGCTGCGGTGCGCATGACGATAGTCTCGTTGACCGCTGAGTGCCACACCTTTGCCAACCGCCGGATGTCGGGTTTGAGGATGTGTGTCGAAGGCGACACCCCCTTGGGCAGCCGCGGCAGGCCGTCTTCGAAGATGGCGATGCTGGTCTTGTCCTGGGCGCCCGCCAGCGAAACACGTGCGTCACGGCTTTGGATGTCGATCGCCGCAGCCGACTTCTTGCCGAGGAGGGCCGCCATCGCCTCCCAGGTGGTCGGCTCGTAGGTCGGTGGTTGCAGCGTCTGCCCGCCCGGCACGATGACGAAGCCGCCGGCGGTGTCGCCCGCCACTTCGAGCAGCAGGGAAAAAAGGGTCGACGCCTTTCTCTGCTCTGCCAGGTAGTCGCGCAGCTCGCCTTCGGGCAGCAGGTTCTCGAAGAA
>JANMHY010000042.1:0-3406 GCA_031375525.1 Burkholderiales bacterium | reverse complement strand
ACCAGCTTCGAGCCGAGCGAGCGCCGGATCAACGCCGGCCGGCCCGCCGCCAGCGTCTGCTTGTGGACGTAGAACTCGTCCGGGTTGACGGCGCCCTGCACCACCGTCTCGCCGAGGCCCCAACTCGAGGTCACGAAGACGACGTCCGGAAAGCCCGACTCGGTGTCGATCGTGAACACCACACCCGCGCTGCCGAGGTCCGAGCGCACCATGCGCTGCACGCCCGCGGACAGCGCGACGTCGGCATGGGCGTAGCCCTTGTGCACGCGGTAGCTGATCGCGCGGTCGTTGTAGAGCGACGCAAAGACTTCGCGCATCTTGGCCAGCACGTCGTCGATGCCGTGTACGTTCAGAAACGTCTCTTGCTGGCCGGCAAAGGACGCATCGAGCATGTCCTCGGCGGTGGCCGATGAACGCACGGCAAACGTGGCCTGCGGACTCTCTGCCGCCAGCGCCCTGTAGGCCGTGCGCACCGCGTCTTCGAGCGCCGGCGGCAGCGGCGCCTCGTGCACCCACTGCCGGATCTGTGCGCCGGCTTCGGCCAGCGCGCGCACATCGTCGGTGTTGAGCGCACCCAAACGCGCGTTGATCTTGTCCGCCAGGCCGCCGTGGGCGAGGAACTGGCGAAACGCCAGCGCCGTGGTGGCAAAGCCGCCCGGAACGCGCACGCCGCTGGCGCTAAGCTGGCTGATCATTTCGCCGAGGCTGGCGTTCTTGCCGCCAACGACCTCGACGTCGCTCATCCTCAGTTGTTCAAGCGGCACGACCAGAGCGGTCGCCAGGTTCGGTTGGGACATGAGCAAGCTCCGTAGCGATGAAGAATTCGGGCTTCCTGGGCACAAGCCGGCGCTGCAACTTCCGCGTGCATCGATGGGTTTCGAGGTGGGGAGGAGCGCATGACGGCTGGCCGCGAGAAGAACTGCAAATGATTCTACGAGCCTATGATCCGGCAATACGTCACAAACACCCAAGCCGCAGGGCGTGAACTTTTCGTCGCCGGCCCGCGAACACCGCCATGACCGACCGCACCGTGTTCTTCGTCTCCGACGGCACCGGCATCACCGCCGAAACCTTCGGCAACTCGATCCTGGCGCAGTTCGCCGCCAAGCCGCGCCACGTGCGGCGTCCCTTCATCGACAGCCCGGACAAGGCGTTGTCGGTGGTCGATGAGATCAACCGCACCGCGGCGCATGAAGGACGGCGGCCGATCGTCTTCATCACCTTGGTCAGCGACGAGGTCCGTACCATCGTCACCGGCGACGAGTGCAAGGGCCTGGTGCTGGACATGTTCCGCACTTTCGTCGAGCCGCTCGAAGCCGAGTTCGGCATCAAGAGCAACCACCGCGTCGGCCGCTTCTCGGACGCAAGCAAGAGCGAGGAGTACAACGACCGCATCGAAGCGATCAACTTCTCGCTCGCGCACGACGACGGCCAGAGTTCAAAGAACCTGGAGAGCGCCGACATCATCCTGGTCGGCGTGTCGCGCAGCGGCAAGACGCCGACCTCGCTCTACCTGGCGATGCAGCACGGCATCAAGGCCGCCAACTACCCGCTGATCCCGGAAGACTTCGAGCGCGGCAAGATACCGTCGTCGCTGGCGCCGTACAAGGCCAAATGTTTCGGCCTGACGATCGACCCGGACCGCCTGGCGCAGATTCGCAACGAGCGCCGCCCCGGCAGCAAGTACGCAGCGCTGGCCAACTGCCGCTACGAGGTGGCGGAGGGTGAGCGCATGATGAAGCGCGAAGGCATCTCGTGGCTGTCATCGACGCACAAGTCGATCGAAGAGATCGCGACGACGATCCTGCGCGACCTGCGGCCCGACCGCTTGATTTACTGACGCTTGGTGGCCGGCCCGGCGACATAGAACTCGCGCTTGTCCCGGTTGAAGGCGATGCGGTTGCCGTTGGCGCAGTCAGCGCACCACCACACCGCCAGCGTGCCGTCGGGCTCGCGGCCGAGCATCGCCAGCGCACTGCCCGGGTCGGGCACCTCGACCAGGAAGCGCATGCGCACCCGCTCGCGCGACGGCTCGATAATGGCGACGAACAAACCCTGTTCGCCGGAGCAGCGGCGGTAGGCGCCGACGAAGGCCAGTTGCGCCGCGCCCGCGCCGTCGAAGTGGCCCTCCTGCGTGAAGCTGCGCCCGTCGAGCGCTTGATCGACCATGGCAGCACCGATCGCTTCGTCCAGGCGCTCGCGACTCAGTGCTTCGGCGGCGCACCAGTCGGGGTGCAGGCGCTTGATCGGCACGTTGTGGACGACGGTCGCACGCGGCTGCCACTGCGCTCGGCGCCACCAGGGCTGGTCGGCCGGCTCGGGTGCGACGGCGAAGACCGCCTTGTCCGCGGCCTGCACGGCAAGTGAGCCTGCCCACAACAGCAGCGCCAAGAGCAGCGCCGGCTTCATGCCGCCACCCGCGACGCGTACAAGCAGATCGCCGCCGCCGCCGCGACATTGAGCGACTCCTCACCGCCCGGCTGGGCAATGCGCAGCGTCATGCGGCAGCGTGCCGCGAGCGCGGCGTCGATGCCCTGCCCTTCATGCCCGAACACCCAAGCGCAAGGAAACGGCAGCGCAGCAGCGTGCAGCGTTTGGCTCGCATGCGCACTCGCCGCGAGCAGCGGCACACGCAGCGCCTGCAGATCACTGGCACTCAAGCCCTCGATCAAGTCGAGCGCAAAGTGCGCGCCCATGCCGGCGCGCAGCACCTTGGGTGACCACAGCCCCGCCGTGCCTTCCAACGCCAGCACCTGCCTGAATCCCAACGCCGAGGCGCTGCGCAGCATGCTGCCGACGTTGCCGGCGTCTTGCACGCGGTCGAGCACGATGCTTGCCGCACCCACCTGCACCGCCGGAACTTCCGGCAGCGCGAGCACGAAGCCGATGCCGGCCGGTGACGGCAACTCGCTGACGCTGGCGAACAGCGCGTCGCTGACGCAGGCCACGCGCGGCGCGGCATGGGCCAGATCGCGCAGCGCCGGCCGCGCATACGCTGATTCGCTGATCAGCGCCTGCAAGGGCTCACGGCCGCGGGCGCGCAAGGCGCTGCACAGGTGTTCGCCTTCGAGCCAAACTTCGCTGCTCTTGTGGTACGCGGTGCCGCTGTGCTGCAAGCGGCGCAGTCGCACCAGCAGCGGGTTGTCGCGTGCGCTGATGTGGCTGACGGTGCTGGTCACGGGACCGGCCCGCCCGCCACCGCCGCCACCGGCGCAAAGCTGCGCCGGTGCTCAGCGCAGGCGCCATGCTCGCGCAAAGCCGCCAGGTGCTCCGGCGTCGGGTAGCCCTTGTGCCCGGCAAATCCGTAGGCCGGATGCTCGGCGTGCAGTTGCACGAGCAACTCGTCGCGGTGCACCTTGGCGACGATCGACGCCGCGGCAATCGCCGCCACCGTCGCATCGCCCTT
>JANMHY010000020.1:0-5407 GCA_031375525.1 Burkholderiales bacterium | reverse complement strand
GCGCGTCGAGCCAGTGCGCCACCTGCGGCGCCCGCTCGCCATAGCGCACCACGAAAGCCGGCAGCGCTTCGCTGTGCGTGAGGTTCAAGCCCCCCTTGCCGGCGAGCTGTTCGACGCCATGCCCTCGGTGGGCCGCAAGTTCCTGCTCGCCGGCAAGGGCGGGCTGAACCTCACGCACAGCGAAGCGCTGCCGGCTTTCGTGCAACGCTATGGCGCGCGTGAGCCGCGGGCGGCGGCGTGGCTCGACGCGTTTTCGCCCGAGGCGCTGCGAGCGTGGGTCGCACAGTTGGGCGTCGACACCTTCATCGGCAGCTCGGGCCGCGTGTTTCCAAAAGACCTCAAAGCCGCGCCACTGTTGCGCGCCTGGCTGCACCGCTTGCGCGAGCGCGGCGTGGTCTTTCACATGCGCCATCGCTGGCAAGGCTGGAGCGAGCAAGGCGCGCTGCGCTTCGTCTCGGCGCAGGGCGAGGTCAACGTGACGCCGCGCGCCACGGTGCTCGCGCTCGGTGGCGCGAGCTGGCCGCAGTTGGGTTCCAACGGCGCGTGGGTGCCGTGGCTGCAAGAGGCCGGCGCACAGGTGGCGCCGCTCGCACCCGCGAATTGCGGCTTCGACGTCATGCCTGCGTGGAGCGATCACCTGCGCACGCGTTTTGCGGGCGCGCCGATCAAGCCGGTCGTGCTGCGCTTCGAAGGCTTTGAGCACCAAGGCGAGTTCGTGCTCAGCGCCTACGGCATCGAAGGCAGTCTGGTCTACGCTGCCAGTTCGCTGATCCGCGACGCCATCGCCGCGGGCGGCCGAGCGACGATCACGCTCGACCTGCTGCCGGACCACGATGCCGGGCGTGTGCGGCGCGAGGTGGCGCATCCGCGCGGCTCGCGCAGCCTCGGCTCGCACTTGAAGAGCCGCCTCGGCCTGGAGGGCGCCAAAGTGGCGCTGCTGCACGAACTGCTGCCGCGTGAGGTGATCGCCGATGCCGCGCAACTCGCCGCAGCGATCAAGTCGCTGCCGATCACTCTAAGCGCTCCGCGCCCGATCGCCGAAGCCATCAGCAGTGCCGGCGGCGTCGCGCTCGAGTCGCTCGACGAGCACCTGATGCTGCACTCACGCCCCGGTGTCTTCTGCGCCGGCGAGATGCTCGACTGGGAAGCACCGACCGGCGGCTACCTGTTGCAGGCGTCGATGGCGAGCGGGCGTGTCGCGGCGGCAGGGACGGCGCGCTGGCTCGCAGAACCCCGTTCGGGCTGAGCCTGTCGAAGCCTGGTCGCGCATTGCCGCCAGGCTTCGACCAGCTCAGGGCGAACGGCTCGGCTGGGATCGCGGCAGTGATGCCTGCGAGCAGGCAACTGAGTGACTGCCGCTCTCAGCGATCACTAGAACTGAAACAACGACAACCCCAACCCCAGCGTCGTCTGCCGGTGGTTGTAGTCGAGCAGCGTTTCGCCATAGCCGCTGAAAACCTGCAGGTACCAGCGCAAGCCGGCCGGCTCATCGCTGTCCACGGGGTAGGTCAGATCGAGTTGCAGCGAGCCGCGGTTCGCTGCGCGCAGGTTGGTGCGCCAGGCCAGCGAGGCCGTCGCGGTGCCGGGCAGCCAGGTCGCTTGCAACTCGCCGCGGCCGATGTAGTTGGTGAGGTCCGGGTTGTCGTCGTCGCGGCGCGATTCGTCCACACGCCGGTGAAGGCGCCACTGCAGGCCGAACTCGTTGCGCTCGAAACCGGCGCCGAAATAGACACGGTTCCAGCTGCGCGACAACGGCACGGCCTGGCCGTTCGATTGGTGCGCGACGCCGGCCTGCACCATGCGCCATTGCCAGCCGAACGGCAGCGCGCGCAGTGCCTCCGGCACCGGCACGACGTAGATCGCCTCGGGCTGGTAGTCGGTGCTGCGAAACGGCGCCGACTCCTGGCTGTTCCACAACTGCCACAGCGAGCGTTGCGTGTAGGCCAGCCACAGGTCGGCGTCGGGCAGCAGCACGTCGCTCGCGGCCTTGGCGCGCAGCGACACCTGCAGCTTGGCTTCGAGCGGGCGGTAGCTGTCGTTGGCTGCCTGCGCGGCACGCGTCGGGCTGCTCGGTGCGCGGTTCAGGTTCGTCGTGAAGTGCGCGGGCAGCAGGAAGTTGGGCAGGTGCGTGCGGACGACGAACTTGCGCCGCTTGTCGGCCGCGTCGAGCTCCCACAGCCGCGACATGATCGAGCCGCTGCCCACGGGCGGGGTCGTCGGCGTCGAGGGGCTGCTCGCAGCGGTCGTTGGCGGTGCCGGTGTCGCGTCCGGGTCGGGCTTGAACAGCCGGTCGTAGCAGGCCAGGCGCTTTGCAGGGTCGGGCTCGGCGGCGCAGCGGGTGCCGTCCTGCGCCCAAGACGCGTTGGACAAGGCGGCTGCGGCGAAGAGGCCGAGCCAGTGAAGACGGTGGTGGTACTGCATGGCCACCACAGCATGCCATGCAAGTACCACCGCGCTCTCGGCGCGGTGGTTGCACGACGTTCACGCCAGTCCTATTGATGCGGATTGAGCAGATCGACTCGCCCGTCGAAGGCAAAGTGCAGCAGGTCTTCCATGTTGAAGCGCCCGCTCTTTGCACCCGGCCCGAGCGTCGGCTTGAATGCCGGGTCGGTGACGACCCCGTGGTGGCTGGTCTGCATCGCGCGGTGGAAGGTCTCGGCGACGATGCGCGCGCCGACGTCGCCCAACTTGTTGCCGTGGAACTCGGCCTCGCGCAGCACGTAGAACCACAGCGGCGTGTTCTTCAACAGCTCGTTGCGGTCGGGCACGTCGGCGGCGGTGATCTTGACGCCGCCGTTGCCATCGAAGAGCTGGTCCTTGTTCAGCAGATCGACGTTGATGCCGGCGTTCTTGTAGGCCTGCACCAGTTGCTGCCCCGACGCCAGGCCGAGCATGCGGCCACGCACCAGGTTGCGGAAGGCCAGGTTGCGCTTTTTGAGCAGCGGCGCTTCGGTGGCGCCGAAGCTGCCGATCGGCAGCAGCGACAGTGGGTCGGTCAGGCCGCTGTCGATCTTCATCGCGAAGTTGAAGTCTTCCTTCGGCGGCACGAAGGCCGGGTTGTCGGCCTTGAAGCGGCTGAAGTCGAACAGGCGCAGCAGGTCGGCGACCCAGTTGCTCGGCAGCACGGGCAGGGTGTTGGTCGCCGCTTCGAGATCGCGCAGGTCTTCTTCGGATCCGGGTGGGTGCGGCACCGGCAGTGTCGGCGACAGCGTGCCGCTGGTGCCGGAGAAGCGGAACAGGCGGAAGAGGTGGCCCGAGTCGAGCGCGCCGGGCTTGCTGTTGAAGATCTTGTTCCACTCGTAGCTGGTGCGGATCATGCTGTGGCCGAGGCGGAACGCAGCGCCTGAAAACTCCACCGGCATCGTCGCGTACGGCGAGGTGGGGTTGGTCTCGAAGATGCGCCGGCCGTAGGCGTACACGTCGTCCACCACCGCCGGCGTGCACACGCGCGGCAGATAGTCGTGGCGCAGCATCCAGTGGTAGTGCTTGGTCACGGTTTCGCGTGCGCGCTCGAAGAGCACGCGGCTGGGCACGCTCTGCTTGACCAGATCATCGACCACTTTGTTGTGAAAGCGGATGAAGGCCGCGTGCACTTGCGCGATAGCAAGGTTCTCGTCGTTGCGGATGTCGGGGATCTTGGCTTCGCGCGCCGTGCGGCGGCGGCCGTCGGCGGCAGCGCCGCGGCGCGGCAGGTCGTAGCCGTCGCTGGCGGCGGTCGGGTTGACGCCGGGGATTGGCAGTGGCCGGCCGACGAGCAGCTTGACGCCATCGTCCTGATAGAACTCGGGCTGCACGTCGGGGCCGCGGCCGTAGAGGCTGTCGAGATCGAGCGTCGGCGAGCGCAACGATTGCAGCGGCAGCACGCCGGTGGTGGCCAGATCCAGCTCCGACGGATCGAGCGTCATGTCGTGATCGATGAACTGCCCGAGGTAGGTGTAGCCGGCGGGCATCTTGGTGTCGAACTGCCCCTTCTTCTGCAGCATCGCCACGGCGAGCTGTGCCAGCACGTCGTCGCTGTTGGGCGCGCCGACGAGGCCCGGCACAAAGCGCGAGAAGCGGAACTCGACGCTTTCTTCGAGGCCGCTCGCGATCCACTGCTTCATTTCGCCGTGCGTTCCGAGGCCGCGCATGCCTTCGCCGGCGATGTAGTAGGCCTCGCGGCCGTGACGTCCACTCATGGGTGCTCTCCAGTGAAAAGATGCGTTGGGCAACATGCCCGCCGTCGCAAGCCAAAGGTAGGCCACGACGGGCAGGCCCGTGTCCCCACTCTTAGGGGCGCGGTGCTGCAGTTAGGGATGAGCAGTTAGGGAGACTTGCAATCACTGGTTGCAAATCCGATTCTGTCGAATTCGCCGGAAACCGCCGCCTTTAAGTTCCAACTACGTCGGGGACATCACCGAGCGCGCGGGGAATCTTCGTAGGCGATCCGGACGGAAGTGTTATCACGCTGCGTCAACGCGGCGATCTTGTCTCGGTCGTCGGTTGACCCCGCGGATGACCCCAGTCGTAGAGCTCCAATTTGCTCTACAAGGTGCGCGAACCTCCGTTTCTTAAAGTGGACCGGTCGTTCGACTGGAAAATCGCCACAGGCTCCTTTGGGTCGTCAAGCGTCCCACGGAATGTCAACCGGACTGCCCGACAGCAGGCATTGAGATAACGCCGCAGCGCCTCATGAGCGCCCACGCTCGGCCGTGGCAGTTGCGCCGTTGCTGTAGCAATCACCCGTTGTTGCCGTAGCAAATCCGTAGCACTGCCGCTGTGCCGCAAGCCGCAAAATGGCGCGTAAGCCCGCCAAGTGGTCGCATGCGCATGCCTCGCAACCCATTGATTAACATGCACAAATGGGTTCGCCGACAGGACCGCCTCTACCTCGTCCGTCCCATCAAAGTGTGGACAGACAAAGAGAACATTAGTGCAATCGAATCAACCACTTAGCCCCTGGCGTTTGTGTACGGCCCCGATGATGGACTGGACGCTGTGCTCAGCATTCATGCGGGTTGTGGCGGTGGCTGTAGCAGTTCTGTAGCACGGGATTCGACGGTGCGTGGAGCCACGGCCCGGAGCCGGTTGCACCGACGACGCCATGCCGGCTCCCCGCCGTTGGGGGCATGCAGCGCTACTTTCACCTGATGGAATTCGAACTATCAATTGGGAGCACGCCGCATGTACGCAGCCGTCGTCGAGCCGAGCAAGATCGCCCAAGTGCTGGGCCTGCGCCGCAAGGTAACTTCCATCGAGCAACTGGATCGCCAGGTCGAAGCCGGCCTGCCAAAAGCGTCGCTTGGCGTCGTGGCGCGCCGTGTGTACGGCACCTCACCCGATGCGGCAGCCTTGATGCAGCGGGTCATCCCGTCGGCCACGTTCCACCGGCGGGGCGACGACTTGAAGCCGCAGGAAGGAGAGCGGG
>JANMHY010001024.1:0-2128 GCA_031375525.1 Burkholderiales bacterium | reverse complement strand
CTGCTCGGCGCGCTGCTGTTCGAACGCCGTGGTGGCTTCGACACCCAGGCCCTCGAAGCGGCGAAAGACGCGGCGATGTTCGCCGGCCCGCTGCTGGCCTTGAAGCAGCGCGCCGACGACCGCGTTGGCCACCGCGTGGCGCAGGCCTTGCGGCCAACGGCCAGACGGCCTTTCGGCGGTGCGGCCTTCTCCCTGCCGCGTGCCGTCGTCGGTGCTGCCTTGCTCGCCGTGGCCGGGCTGGCGTTGGTGCCCGCCACGCACCGCGTCGTTGCGCCGGCGCGCGTCGAAGGCGCGGTGCAGCAGGTCATTGCGGCGCCGGTCGATGGTTTCGTCGGCACGGCGCAAGTGCGTCCCGGCGAAACGGTCAAGGCCGGTCAGGTGCTGATGAGCCTCGACACGCGTGAGCTTGCGCTCGAACGCGACAAGTGGGCCGCCGAGACGTCGCAGCTCGACAAGCAGTACCGCGAAGCCTTGTCCAAGGACGAGGCCGCGCCGATCATGATCGCGCGCGCCAAGCTCGAGCAGGCGCAAAGCCAGCATGAACTGGCGCTGCGCCAGCTCGAACGCTCGACGCTGCGCGCGCCGATGGACGGCATCGTGCAGAGCGGCGACTTCACGCAGAGCGTCGGCATGCCGGTCAAGCGCGGCCAGGAGCTGATGACGATCGCCGCCGATCGTGGCTGGCGCGTCGTCGCCGACGTCGAAGAACAGGAGATCGCGCCATTGCGCACCGGCCAGCACGCGCAGGTGCTGTTCGCGGCGGTGGCCGGCGCCGAGCCGCTGACGTTTGCCGTGACGCGCATCGCGCCGGTGGCCACGCAGGCCGACGGCCGCAATGTGTTCGAAGTCGAGGGCGTGCCGCAGGCCGCCGGCGCCACGCTGCGGCCGGGCATGCGCGGCGTGGCTCGCATCGACGTTGGCGATAGCACGCTCGGCGCGATCTGGTTCGAGCGCGCGCAGCACGCGTGGCGGCGTCTGTCTTGGCAGTTGCTGGGATGAGCCATGCGTCTCTTCTGTCACCGCACTGGTACCGCGTTGCGTACCTGAAGCCGCGCCTGCGCACGGGTGTGCGCGTGTCGCGCCAGCAGGTGCGCGGCCAGACCTGGTACGTGCTGACCGACCCGGTCTCGGGCCGCCACCACCGCTTCAACGGCCTGGCCTACGCGCTGATCGCCGGCTGCGACGGCCGGCTGACGATCGACGAGCTGTGGGCGCAGCGCGTGGACGCCGAGGGCGACGACGCGCCGACGCAGGCCCAGGCCATCGACGTCTTTGCGCAGGCCTTCGCCGCCAACCTGCTCGGCGGCGATGTTGCCCCCGATGCCGGCGGTGTCATGAAGGCGCAGGGCCAACGGCGCGCGCAACGACAGCGCGCCGCGTTGAACCCGCTGGCCTTCAAGTTGCCGCTGTGGGATCCGGACCGGTTCCTCGACGCGCAGGTCCATCGCCTGGCCTGGTGCTTCGGCGCTGCCGCGCGCTGGATCATCGCAACCGTGCTGGCCCTCGGCCTGCTGTTGCTGGCGGCGAACTTCGGCGAACTGTCGCGGGCCATGGCGACGCAGCTCGGCCACGGCCGCATGCTGATCCTGTTGTGGATCGCCTACCCGCTCGTCAAGGCGCTGCATGAACTCGCGCACGCCTTCGCCGTCAAGGCCTTTGGCGGCGAGGTTCACGAGATGGGCGTGACGCTGCTGATGCTGACGCCGGTGCCGTATGTCGATGCCTCGGCGTCGATCGCTTTCGAGGACAAGCACCAGCGCGCCGTCGTCGCTGCCGCCGGCATCGTCGTCGAGCTGCTGCTGGCCACGGCGGCACTCGCGCTGTGGCTGCTGCTCGAGCCGGGCCTGCTGCGCGATGCGGCGTTGGCGGTGACCGTGATCGGCGGCCTGTCCACCTTGTTCGTCAACGGCAATCCGCTGCTGCGCTTCGACGGCTACCACGTGCTGTGCGATTTACTCGAACTGCCGAACCTGGCGCAGCGCAGCCAGCGCGTGTGGCAGGCGGCGGCGAAGCGCAGCGCCCTCGGCCGCGCGACCGACGCCGCAGAAAGCCTGCGCGGCAGCGAGCGCGCCTGGCTCGTCGCCTACGCGCCGGCATCGTGGCTGTACCGCGGCCTGCTGACGTTCGG